>JACXVH010000050.1 GCA_014763515.1 Flavobacteriaceae bacterium | reverse complement strand
AATGTCGGCTTAAAGTATTTCCGCAAAGATTTTCAAAAGTTGGAAAAGAGTAGTGGAAAAGTTTTAAAATTATGCGTTTCAACAATGCTGAACTACAACTATTCTATTATAATTAAAAACATTATTAATTTAGATTAGTTATCCCATTAAAAATAGTATGATATTATATAAACTTTAATATCTAATAAATCAATCAAAAATCTTTAATTGAGACAAATTTTAGGCTGTTTGGATAATCTCTTAATTTAAATTACAAAACTTCTATGAAACAAAAAAACACAATAAAAAAGGAGAGCAAATGCTCTCCTTTTTTATTTTATTGAAAGTGTAAAATTACATTTTACCTCTGTTATCTTCAATACTAGCTTTTTCTTTTAAAGCTTGGTAAGCTCTCATTTGAGCTGAATTTTGTTGTTGCATGTTTTCTTGAGCAACTTGAGAATTATAATTTGGAGCAACAGTCTCATTTTTAACCGCTTTAGCTTTAATCATGAATACTCCTGTATTTCCATCAATTAAACCAGAAACTTTACCTGAAGCTAAATTAAATGCTGTTCCTACAACTTTAGGCTCTTGACCAACATTTGGAATTACAGAATTTGCTAAAATTACGTCAGTTGCAGGGATTACTGAACCACCAGTAGCTTTTGCTACTTCTTCTAAAGAGTTACCTTTCATTTTTTCATGAATTTTAACTGCTTTTTTCTCATTCATCAAAGTAACACCTACTGATTGTCTAGCAATATCTACTGATAATAATCCAGTATCGTTTTTAGTTATCATTTTAGCAATTACATATCCTTGAGGAACTTCAAAACGTTTTACATCACCTACTTCAGTATCTCCATTAAATGCCCATAACACAATAGCTCTTTGCGCTCCTAAACCAGCAATATATTCATCAGTAACTTTAAAGTTGGTTGAAGGTACAACATTTGCATTTACAGTTTTTGCTAATTCTGCAAGGTCTTTACCAGCAGCATCTGCTTCAAATTTAACAGCTTTAGAATAATTAGCATCAATAGTAGCTTCAGATGGTTCTACTCTTTTAGCAACAGTAGCTAATAAAACAGCATCGTATTTTTGCATTACTTTAATTACGTGGAAACCATAATCAGTTTCAACTAAACCAATTGTACCTGGAGCATTATTGAATACGAAATCATTAAATTGAGGAACCATTTGTCCTGGAGCAATGTTATCATACTCTCCATTGTTGTTTTTTGAACCTGGGTCGTCTGAGTTTTCTAAAGCTAATTTTCCGAAATCATCAGGATTTGCTTTTGCTTTAGCTAATAATTCATTTGCTAATGCTTGTGCTTCTTCTTTTGTTCTTGTAACTGAAGCTTGTGGTGCACCCGCATAAGCAATTAAAATATGACTTGCTTTTGCACTTGCATTAGCCTTTTTAGCAACCATTTTAGAAACATTTTGGTAGCCATTATTTGCATAAGGTCCAAAAACTTCACCTGTAGACAAGTTAAATAATTGCTCTTGAAATTCTAATGGTAAATCTTTCTTAGTTACATAAGTAGAATCAAACTTAATGTCAGAATTTTTATTTACATATTCTGCAACATTAGTAATATCTTTAAAGGGAGCAATTGTATCGTTAGTATTTGTTTTGTTGTTGAATTCAACTTTACCAAACATTACATCATTCATAGCTTTCTCCATGTCTTTCTCATCAGCATCAGAAGGTTTGTTGTCGAATAAAACATACTCGATACTTCTTGTGTTTTCTGATTTGAATTTTTTTGGAGTTTTTTTCATGAAAGCAATAATTTCATCATCAGAAACTTTTACTTCATCATCATTAATTGTTGTATAAGGAACAGTTACATAGTCGAAATCAACTTTTCTATTCTCAGTAACATACTTAAATTGTCCTTCTGCTTTAGTAGTATAAACTCCTCCTTTTAACATGTTGTAATACATATTTTGAACAGATGAAGTTACAACTTCATTTTCGAAATTTTTCCACTCTAACCAACGGTCTTGATTAGGATCATTTTTAATTGATTTTACAAATTCTTTGAATTTGTTTTCATCAAACTGACCTGCTGCATTTAAAAATTGAGGATTTTGAGAAAAATAAGGATTTTTCTTAATCTCATTAATTACTTGATCATCTGCAATACCTAAACCTAATTTTTCAATTTCTTCACCTAGAAGAATGTTTCTCACTTCTTGTTCCCAAACGCTATTGATAGCTTGAGTATTAGTAGTATTTTGATTTTGTTTCTCAACTTGAGCAACTTTTCTCATAAATTCTTGAGCGTCAATATCTGTACCATTAACAGTACCAATATTGTTAGCATTAGAACCAAAGAAACCGTTTTGAAAAGCATCTTGAACTAAAAACAAGATTAAGGCTAAAGCAATTAAAAAGATAAGTAATCCTGTCTTTTGTCTAATTTTTCCTAAAACTGCCATTTTTATATAATTTAACTTTTTTTCAGAGGGCGAAAATACAATTATCTATTAAATAATAAAATAGCAAATTCATAAAAATCACTATTTTTTATTATTTTTTTATTGTTTTTCTTCAAGAATTGTAAGTCTTACTAATTCTATTTTATTACCTGAAGCCGAATGAATTGTAATTTCAAAATTTTCTATTCTTATTTTTTCTTCGTTTTGAGGAATTTCTTTTGTATTATCTACAATAAAACCACCTAATGTACTATAAGAATCTGACTCAGGAATATTAAGGTTGTACTTTTCGTTAATAAATTCTACATCTAATCTAGCAGAAAACAAATACGAACTCTCATCAATAATCTCATCAATCAATTCTTCGTCTAAGTCATGTTCGTCTTCAATTTCACCAAATAATTCTTCAATAATATCTTCAACAGTTACAATTCCAGATGTTCCGCCATATTCGTCTAAAATAACAGCCATACTTTTGCGTTTTTTAGTTAAAATATCAAGTAAATCTTTAATATAAATAGTTTCAGGAACGTATTCTACTGGAATCATTACTGATTTTATAGTTTTTGGTTTTTTAAACAATTCAAATGAATGAACGTAACCCAAGATATCATCTACAGAATTTTGATATACAATAATTTTTGAATAACCTGTGTTTATAAACAAATCTCTTAATTCTTGAACAGAATCTAATATATCAACACCTGCAATTTCTGTTCTTGGTGTCATAATATCGCGAGCTTTTAAATCAGAAAATTCTAAAGCATTTTGAAAAATTTGAATTTCGGAATCAATTTCATCATCTTCAGAGACTCCATTCATTTGTTCTGAAATGAAATTCCCTAACTCTACTTTACTGAAATAATCTTGAACTTGATCGCCTTCTGTCTTAAAAAATTTCATCAAGATGAAATCAGATATCCAAATAATTAATTTGGAAACCCAAAAAAACAACTGATAAAAAAAGTATGCAGGTAAAGCTAATGTCTTAATAAAGCTATTCGCATAAATTTGGAAGAAAACTTTGGGTAAAAACTCTGCTGTAATTAGAATAACTAAAGTTGAAATAATAGTTTGTAAAATTAAATCGATAAATGGACTAAATTGATAATTTAAAGACCCAATCCAGTTCATAATTAAATCGCCAGAATAAATACCATATATTACCAAAACGACATTGTTACCTACTAACATAGAGGTAATAAACTGCGACGGTTTCTCGATTAATTTAGCAAGTACTTTTGCATTAAAATTATTTTGTTTTTTTTCAATAGAAAGAAAGACTTTGTTTGAAGAAACATAAGCAATTTCCATCCCTGAGAAAAATGCAGAAAGTAATAAACAAACTATGATTATAGCAATTTCCATTGCTCTTAATCTTTAGGTTTTTGATATTTCTTATAAAAATGTCTTCTAAAAAAGAACATTCCTATTGCCACTAATGCAATTATTACACTTAACCAATAATTTTCACCAGCAAGCGCTTTTGCATAAGCATCATAAATAAAAAATGCAGCAAAAACCAAGTACATATATTGTACAATTTTTAAATAAGTCATTTTTGTAAACTTTTAGCCAAATGTAGCTAAATTTATTTGAAATTTAAAGAAAGAACTATTCGACAGATTTAACTTCTCCGTTGCTTTGTTGCATGTTGAAGATTTTAAAATCTTTACTAAAATCTACCCCAGGACCCTGAAGAAATCCGCCTTCACCATCAGTAAACTTAAAGAATTTTTCGGTAAAAAACCATTCATTTTTTTGGTCGAAATATAATTGAGAAGTTTCCATTTTCTTACCATCGTTTGAAGCGATTACTACATTACCTTGCAAATCGATGATATCGGTTTTTTTATATGAAATGGCATAATCTGAACGAATTGTTGTAGTTACAGTTCCGTTTTTATCATACATTGAAACAAATACCCCTTTCGGAAATTCTACAAAAGGATTTTCAATATTTGAATAATCCAACATCTTTTCACTCTTAAGAGTTGTAAGTACTTTTCCAGAATCAGTATATCTTAAATTAATAGAATCTGCTTCACCAATTGGGGAAAAAGTCGACATATTTGCTTTCTGGACGTTCTTTAAAGAACTTTCACAAGAAAAAAACATAGCCACAGTAAAAACCGTGACTATGTTTAATATTATATTTTTGAATTTAAAATTCATTTATTTTAATTAATCCAAGCTAGGAACTACAATACTTTCTCCTACCCAACAGTTAAAAGAAATTCTTTGTCCAGCTTTTCCTGATTGGAAAATTTCAGTTCTAGAAGGCGCCGCTTTTCTATAACCAGCAGCCATATTTGCAGCCGAACTCTTAACAGAAGGATCAACCGCTGCGGCTTTATCAGCATATTGAGCTGCTAACCAATACATTGCTCTTTTTTCAAATGGATTAGAACCACAATCATTTATACTATTACCATATAACTGTGCAATAAATAAATATGCATTTCCATATGAAGGCTTAGCAGCTAAAGCTTTTTTTGCATATGTTCTTGCCTGACTTTTACTTGAGTTTTTGTAAGCATAAGCCATTTTCATATAAACACCCGCTTTTTTAGTATTATCAGTATACATTCCTGCTGCTTGATTAAAATAATCCATCGCTTTAGAAGTATTTTTTCTTTGTAATTCTACAACTCCTAACTTATAAGCAGCATCTGCACTTGGATTAAGTTTGTACAAAGCTTCAGAAATTTTAGAGAATAATGGATCGCTATCACATTCTTTCGCTTCAAGACGGTCAGCCGCACGTTTTAACCATTGCTCGTTGGTTTTATTCGCTTCAAATGATTTTTGATAGAAAGGAACTAATTTATCACAACTAGAAAGTTCTACAATAATTCCATCCATACTTGGTAAAACCACAGCTATCGCTTCTAAATTTGCATTTAATTTTCTTTTAGCTTTTTCTTCTTTAGAGTCAAGTGGTGTACCTGTTTCTTCTTTAGTCAATAGAACGTCTAAAGCATCAGAATCTTCTTTAGAAAGAGCCGAAAGTTTTTCAGAGATATCATCATATTTATCAAAAACATGTTGTAAATCGATTCCTTTATTACCTGCTTTATAGTCGTTTACAAACAATTCAAAATAAGCATATAAAGCTCTTGTATCATTAAAATTTGAAAAATCATTTTTAAAGGCTTTATCAAACAAAGCAAAGATTTCTTCTTTTGAACCAACATTATTATCGAATAAAGCTAATCCTTTTTTTACATCTACACTTTGAGAATATACTGATGTTGGAAAATTTGTATAATATTCGTCATATAGTTTCATTAAATCACGAACATATTTCTCTTTTTCAACTTTGTTCTCACCTGCAGCTTCAATTTTTTGTTTAATTGCAAATTCACCAAATCTGTAAACTCTTTCGTCAAAATTTGCACAGTTTTTTCTTAACGTAGTTAAATAGTCGTATGCCGCAACATCTTTTGCTTTAACAGAAGTTGCCATTAAGCTTAAAGTTTCTGTACAATCTTGTGCAGAGGCAAAAAAGCTAACTACAGAGAATAAAACTAAAGTTAATTTTGTTTTCATTTTCATTTCTATTTATTAGTCAATTAAAGTTTTCTTAAACCATTTATCACTTAATGATAATCCTATGTTTATGTTGAAATAATTTTCAAAAACCAATCCTTTTAAAGTGGTGCCTCTTTGCCCAAATTCAAAACCTATATCAATTTTTGAAAGTCCAACTGGTAAACCAAAACCAAAATTCATGCCATAATCATTAATTTGCTTACCATTTATTTCTAAACCAGTATTTTCAAATCTAAATCCTGATCTGTAAACCACTCTGCTAAAATAACTTGAGAAAGAATCATACTTAGGAATATAGTACCCCCCTACAATATATCGCTGACCATTTTTATATTCATAATTTAGACCATCATCAAATCTTCTAACTAAATTTTTACTTCCTAAGAAAGAAACTTCTGTCCCTATTAACCATTTATTAACTTTTCCTATTCCAAATCCTAGACCTAATTTTGAAGAAACTTTTAAATCGCTATCAGCAATATCAACGTTAATTGGAGTCCCAATAGGAACTTCCGATCCGCTTAAAGAATAAGCAACTGTACCTATACTTCTCGTGTTTTTAGAAGACAAAGTAGCTTCTGGAACATACGTTAAACTTGAAAATATTTTTTTATCTCCATTAATTTTTTTACTATACATTGCCCCAAAATTGAAACTCACTCCTCTAACTTCAGCTGTATTAGTCTCTTTCGTTGATAATTGAATTCCTGCAATTGACTCTATTACATTGTTTTCAATTTTTCCAAAATTGTAATCAACACCTGCACCTACACTAAACTCTTCGTTTATTTGATATGAAAAACCCGTAAAAAAACGATTAATATTTCCAGACCCATTGAATCGCTTTACTTTTTGAAGGTCGTCTATTGTTGAATTATTTTCTATCTTATATCCTATTGCACTATAAGGAGCCAAACCAGCGACTGCACCAAATTTACCCATAGGCACACCAACAACAATGTAATCAAAAGCGGTACTTTTTGCTTTTTCTTGCTGCTCCATTGCGTTTAACTTGGTGAAGTTTGTACTTCCTCCAACACTAAATGTTGTCAATTTTAAACTTGAATAAGACGCTGGATTATTTAAATTAACAGCAATACTATCGCCAGTAATTGCTAAACCTCCCATAGTCTTTGCAGCTTCAGTTCCTTTGAAACGCACTTCGCCAATTCCGTAATAAGAGTAAGGAGAAGAAGTGTTCTCTTGAGAAAACACATTAAAACTTAATAGGCTAATACCTAAACAGAAAAATATCTTTTTTATCATTTTGTATTTTTACTATACCTGAATAATGCATTCAAACTTTCTAATAAAAAATTTGAATTGGCAAATATGGTGCTTTTTAAACTTTTAGCCAAAAAATCTGTATCGCCTCCTGTTAAAATTATTGTTAAATCTTGAAAATTAACTTGATATTGTGAAATAAACCCATCAATTTCATACAAAACACCATTGACAATTCCTGAATGGATAGCATTATTTGTTGAATTTCCTATATATGAATTAGGTGTTTCTTTTTCTAATAACGGTAATTTAGCTGTATAATTGTTTAAGCTTTTGTATCTAATAGCTATACCTGGCGATATTGCGCCTCCAAAATATTCATTGGTATCAGTTAATAAATCATAAGTAATACAAGTTCCTGCATCTATTATTAAAACATTCTTTTGAGGATATAAAATTGAAGCACCAGAGACTAAAACTATTCTATCAATTCCTAAAGTTTCTGGTGTACTGTACTTATTTACAAATGGGAATGAAAAATCTCGCTCTATTTCGATAAAACTCACTTGAGATTTAATAAATTCTTTTACTTCGGAACCTATTTTTCCTACCGAGGATGAAACACAAGCGCTAATTGAAGAAAATTTTTTTAAAATTTTTTTCAATTCAAAAATGGCATTTTCCTTCTCAAAGACTACTTTTTCTAGGATACTATTGTCCTCAAAAACAGCACATTTAAAAAAAGTATTTCCTACATCAAGAATTAATAACATATTAGCTTTTTTAGCGCTTGCAAATATACAAATACATTTTTTTTAAAAATTGTTTTGGAAAATATAAAATAGGTTCTATATTTGCACCCGCAATCAGCAAGTACTACTTTTGATTCTAAAAGGTACCTTAGCTCAGTTGGTAGAGCAACGGACTGAAAATCCGTGTGTCCCTGGTTCGATTCCTGGAGGTACCACTTTTAAAACCTTTAACTATCTAATTTTCAGATAATTAAAGGTTTTTTCTTTTTTAAGTATACAACACAGTGTACAACAATTTTAATTTTAAGCTTTATCTATTTATTTAATGATTTTTCTTCTTTGTCAATTTGACAACTAGAAAACTACCAAATACTAGCTTTCACTTTGTCTTAACCCAACTCAAAAAGAAGAAAAACCTATACAAGTTAAACCTGACTACAAGGCACCCTTAGCTAGTCCTCTGATTAATAAAAGTTGAAAAACTACTAGCAAAACTTACAAACAACACCCCCACCCCTTAAAATAATTTCATTTTCCTTTTTTGGAATTAATGGGCAATAACTATATAGACTCTAAAGAGCCTTTTTAAGCAAACAATTTAAAACATCAATAGTAAGTGTCTGCTAATAAATTAGAATACCAGATACCAAGCACAAAAACTCCTAAAATGACAACTAAATAAGCATAGTTCAACAAAGTGTTTTGAGTCTTAACTCTAAAACGTCTAAACCATTCTACAAAGACCACCATATAGAACAAAGCACAGAAAAAACCAGTTATCTCAACACTATTACCTACTTCTTTTAAAATCATAAATTGGTAAAGTAAGCCAGAAAGAACAATTGGAAAAAACACTTCTACAAGTTGCAGCTTGTATTAAAGTCAATAATCCTTTTAAAAGTATTATCAAAAGTTATTCTCTGAACAACTCTATAGGTTATCCAAATTGACAAAATTAAAGTGAAAACAATAAACAATGAAGTGTTATTGTTAAAGAAAGAAACATTTTTAATTAACTCAAAAAAGCCTACCGTTAAAAGTATTGATGCAAACCAAATTAACAAGCTGAATTGTCCTAAAAAAGGTTGACTCGTTAATAATTCAAATATAATTAAAGACACTATCCTAAAAAGTGTGTAAGTTAATAATAATGGGGTTTGACTTTTTAATTAAAGTTGAACCCTTTTTTCAAAAATAGTTAAGAACTGATTA
>JACXVH010000385.1 GCA_014763515.1 Flavobacteriaceae bacterium | reverse complement strand
TTGTTGGCGGTTCGTTGTTTTTATTCGGTTTCGTTTAAATAATCTTTCCAAATTTCCGACCATTCGTCTCTGTAAGCACAAGCAGAGTCATAATTCGGATATTCAACTTCTGTTTTGTCATTGTAAGTCTGTTTTTCAAACTCTTCTGTTTTCGGATTTAATACATATGCAACTCGTGACTTGTGTTCAATTGTCAAAACATTAGATTTGCCAACTTCTGTGTAGGTTTGAACTTTAAAACATTTGACTGTTTCTAAATCTATTGTTACTCCTCCGTGCGTGATTACTCTTGGTGTGCTCATATTTTAATTATTATTAAGTCCGAAAGAATTTGTTCCGAGTTTGTTTTTAAAGAGTTGTTCCTTTTTTATTGCTTCTTCAGCCGTAATTGTTCTTGGTAAAAGCATTAAAATTGAAAACTGGAAGTTACTTCCATAGTTTGGATTTTTTTCAATCAATTCTTTAAGTGTTTTGTTGTTTCCGTGCCCATTTGTCGAAACATAACTATTCCAACGTCCCCAAATTCCATCTTCTCCATATGCAGAGCCAACATATAATTTTCCTGTGTTTGTGTCGCTAATCAAATAAATACCTTTAGTTACTGAAAGCATTTTTTTCCAATCACGATATTGTTTAGTAACAATCTCATTTAACTCTCCAAAGTTTAAAATAAAGTCAAAGTAATCGGTAAATTGTTTGTAATGAAGTCCAGGATGGATTTCAATGACTTCCATTTCGTTTTTTATCCATTGATGCCAAGAAATAGCATTGCTCCATTTAACAATAACACGTTCTTTTAGGTCATCAAATTGTTCTAAAACTTCTTCCATTTGATATTCAAAATGATTGTCTGCTATTTTTTGTCTGTCTGTAAGTTTGTAAACACCAACGAATCTTGATAATAGTCCTTCTTCTCCAACAAATGAAATAATGTAATCAACTCCTTTAAAAACGTCTTTTGATTGTGAGTTTTGATAGGATAAAAACTCTTGTAAGTTCGTTCGGTACAAGTTGTATAAATCTTGTCTGTTGTCTTTATGCCTTACAAGTTTGACTTTCGCATTTCGGTCAAGTCCTCGATTATAAAGTAATTCTTGTATTGTTATCATTTAATTCATTTTCTATTGCGAGCGTTTTTCACAATGACCGCCAACGGTCTCGGCTTACACTTCGGCGCAAACCTTATAAACCAAAGATAGCAAAAAATCGGATTAGAAAAAATTCGGGAAGAATTTTTTCGGCAAAAATGC
>JACXVH010000049.1 GCA_014763515.1 Flavobacteriaceae bacterium | reverse complement strand
GTATTTGATAATTAGTTTTCAAGTTTGTTTTGTTAATAAATTATACAAGTGTTTTTTGCTTTAGATTTTATCCAACTGCTGTTTTTGCTAACTTTTTAAATAGTTACCGAAATTTTATTTGTAAGAAAATATTTTTTAAAGTGTAAAAACTTATTAACAAAGTGGGGTTTTGTGGTAAAAAGTGGTAAATATTTTATATTTTTGTCTGAAACAAAGCTAAAAAATGAATTCATTTATAGGAACATACGAATGTAAAGTAGATGCTAAAGGGCGTCTTATGGTTCCTGTTGCGCTCAAGAAGCAAATGACTGGTTTGGAAGCTGGTTTTGTTTTGAAAAGATCTGTTTTTCAGCCTTGCATGGAATTGTATCCTATGGAGGAATGGAATAAAATGATGGCAAAAATTAATAAGCTAAATCGTTTTGTAAAAAAGAACGACGATTTTATTAGAAGGTTTACAGCTGGAGTTAAAGTGGTTGAGATTGATGCAAATGGTAGATTGTTAATACCAAAGAATTTGGTTGTTTTTGCTAAAATAGATAAAGAAGTGGTGCTTTCTTCGTCTATAAATATTATTGAGATTTGGGATAAAAATCTTTATGAAGCTTCTATAGAAAGTTCGGTTGATGATTTTGCTTCTTTAGCTGAAGAAGTTATGGGGAATTTAAATTTTGATGAGGATGGAATATCATAATCCGGTTTTATTAAAGGAAACGGTTGATGGTTTAAATATTAAGCCTGATGGAGTTTATGTAGATGTTACTTTCGGTGGAGGTGGGCATTCACGTGAAATCATGTCTAGGTTGGGAGAAAATGGAAAGTTAGTAGCTTTTGATCAAGATGAAGATGCATTGCGCAATGCAATTGATGATGATAGGTTTTTATTGATTAATGAAAACTTTAGAAATATAAAGAGATTCTTGCGTTTTCATGGCATTAAAGAAGTAGATGGTATTTTAGGTGATTTTGGTGTTTCTTCACATCAGTTTGATGTGGCTGAAAGAGGTTTTTCTACACGTTTTGATGCGGAATTAGATATGCGAATGAATCGTCGTGGCGATTTAAGTGCGTATCATGTGGTAAATGAATATGATGAGCAGGATTTAAAGCGTGTTTTTGTTCAGTATGGCGAATTGAAAAATGGTGGAGCAATGGCAAATGTTATTGTTTCGGCTAGAAAAGACAAACAAATTAGAAACACTGAGCAATTGAAACAGGTGCTTTCTAAATTTTTGCCTGCGCATAAAAGTAATAAGATATTGGCTCAAATTTATCAAGCTATTCGTATTGAAGTGAATCAAGAAATTGATGTTTTGAGAGAGTTTTTAGAACAATCTTTAGAGATATTAAAACCAGGCGGAAGACTAAGCGTTATTTCGTATCATTCTTTAGAAGATAGATTGGTTAAGCGTTACATGCGAAATGGAATGTTTGAAGGAGAGCCTGAAAGAGATATGTTTGGTCGTTTTGAAGTTCCTTTTAAAATTATAGAAAAGTTAATTGTACCTACAGAAGAAGAAATTGCAATTAACAATAGAGCAAGAAGTGCGAAACTTAGAGTAGCTGAAAAAATCTAAGTTATGAAACAGGGAGTTTACAGCCTTTTGAAAGCTAAATTTTTAGTAAGTGACGATGCTCTTAAAAATTGGAAGTTCATTGTTTTTTTAATTGTTTTAGCGATGATCATGATTGCAAATAATCATTGGTACGATGCTAAGAATTATAAAATAACGGAGTTGACAAATAAAGTCAAGGAGTTGCGCTCAGAGTTTGTAGATAAACGTTCCGAGTTGATGAAATTAAAAATGGAATCGACAGTTTCAAAAAAAATGGAAGAAAGAAATATTTTTCCAGCTGAAGTTCCTCCCACAAAAATTATAGTAAAACAAAAAGAAGATAAAAGTAAAAGTTTTTTTGAACGATTAAAAATATGGCAGTAAACCAAAAAAATACAAATTATAGAATGTATTTAGTGGCCTTCACTATGTTTGTGATGGCCGTTTTGGTTTTGATTAAATTAAATAATATTCAATGGATAGAAGGTGAGTATTATAGAAAATTAGCAAAAGAACGTACAGTTAAAAATTTTACTATTCCTGCAAATAAAGGAAATGTGTATTCGGCTGATGGAAGTTTATTAGCAACATCAATTCCAGAGTATACTATTAGATTTGATGCTTTGTCGCCTTCCTCAGAAAATTTTTCAGAATTATTAAAGCCATTAAGTGATTCGTTGGCAAAAATGTTTGGCAAATCAACAGGTTTTTATCAATCAGAATTGCAAAAAGCTCGTAATAATAAAAATCGCTATTTCTTAATTGCTCGAAAATTAAGTTATACCGATTATATGCGTATTAAAAGTTTTCCTTTATTCAACAAAGGAGCTTATAAAGGCGGAATTATTATCGAACAAAAAACAGTTCGTTCGCATCCTATTGGTTTAGTGGCACAAAGAACAATTGGCTACGAAAGAGAAAATGCAGACGGTTCTGCAAATGGTAAAGGTTTAGAATTTGCTTTTAGTACTTACTTAAATGGGAAAAATGGGCATCGTATGATGCAAAAAATTGCAAAAAGTCAATGGAAACCTATTAGTGATAATAACGAATTAGAACCTCAAGATGGTTACGATATTATTTCAACAATAGATGTATATATTCAAGATATTGCACATCACGCGCTTTTAAAACAACTAGAACATTATCAGGCAGATCATGGTTGTGTGGTTGTAATGGAAACTAAAACTGGCGAAGTAAAAGCAATTTCAAATTTAGGTAGAGCAGATGATGGTTCATATTATGAAACTCAAAATTATGCTGTAGCCGAATCGCACGAGCCTGGTTCAACTTTTAAGTTAGTTGATTTGATAGCTCTTTTAGATGATAACAAGATTGATACAAGTAAAGTATATGATACAAATGGCGGTGTTATTGAATATTATAATAGGAAAGTAAGAGATTCTAAAAAAGGTGGTTACGGAAAAATTTCAATTGCTAGAGGTTTTGAGCTTTCTTCAAACACTGCATTAGTAAAAGCTGTAACCGATAATTACGCAAGTAATCCACAACAGTTTGTAGATAGAATTAATAGTTATGGTTTAAATAAGCCTTTAGGATTACAATTAGTAGGAGAAGGAAAACCTAGAATTCCTCAACCTGGAGATAAAAATTGGTACGGTACAACCTTACCTTGGATGGCATTCGGTTATGGAGTTGCAATGACGCCGTTGCAAACTTTAACTCTTTACAATGCCGTAGCAAATGATGGTAAAATGATAAAACCACTTTTTGTAAAAGAAGTTAAAGAATGGAATAAAACCATTAAAAAATACGATACCGAAGTAATTAATCCTAAAATTGCTTCAGACGAAACTTTGAAAAAAGTACGTGCAGTTTTAGAAAATGTTGTAAAGAAAGGTACAGGTTCAAAGTTATATTCTAAAGATTTTTCAATGGCAGGTAAAACGGGTACTGCTCAAGCGAACTATAGAGATAAGTCAAAGTTACATTATGTGTCCTCTTTTGTGGGATATTTTCCAGCAAATGAACCTAAATATTCTTGTATTGTAATTGTTCATAAGCCTAATGTTGCTGCAGGATATTACGGAGCCGATGTTGCAGGCCCTGTTTTTAAAAGAATTGCACAAAAAATTTATACCGATTCGCCGCCAACAAATCATATCAAGAATATTGATTCTGAAATTGCTTTGGTAGAACAAAACTATAATTCTTATTATAAACAAGCGCAAAATATAACTAGTAAAGTTCCTAATGTAAAAGGAATGCAAGTTATGGATGCCATCGCGCTTCTAGAAAATTTAGGATTTAAAGTAAAAACAAATGGCTTGGGGAAAGTAAAATCTCAATCCATTCAAGCTGGTGAAGCTATTCATAAAAATAAAACAATTGTATTAGAATTATCGTGAATATTTTAAAAGACATATTATATAAAGTACATCTAGAGGCTGTTCAGGGGACAACTGATATTGCAGTTAATAAAATTGAGTTTGATTCTAGAAAAGTAGAACTGAACGATGTTTTTGTTGCAATTCGTGGAACACTTTCAGATGGTCACGATTTTATAGAAAAAGCAGTTAATCAAGGTGCTGTGGCAATTGTTTGTGAAGATTTTCCTTCTAAAATAGTAAACGGAGTTACATATGTTAAAGTTCAAAATTCAAACGAAGCTTTAGCACATTTGGCAAATAATTTCTACGAAAATCCATCTTCAAAATTACGTTTGGTTGGTGTAACTGGAACTAATGGTAAAACTACAATTGCTTCTTTGTTATACCAAATGTTCAAAAAAGCAGGTTACAAAGTTGGTTTGCTTTCAACTGTAAAAATTATGGTTGATGAAACTGAATACAAGGCGACTCATACGACTCCAGATTCATTAACCATCAATCATTTTCTAAATGAGATGATTGAAGTAGGATGTGAATTTTGTTTTATGGAAGTTTCTTCTCACGGAATTCATCAAAAAAGAACAGAAGGTTTACATTTTGAAGGCGGAATTTTTACAAATCTTTCTCACGATCATTTAGATTATCATAAAACGTTTGCTGAATATCGTGATGTGAAAAAATCATATTTCGATAATCTTCCTAAAACAGCATTTGCTATAACAAATGTTGATGATAAAAACGGAAGTATAATGCTTCAAAACACAAAAGCTAAGAAAATTACTTATGCTATTAAATCTTATGCCGATTATAAGGCACAAGTTTTGGAAAATCAATTTACAGGATTGCTTTTAAAAATTAATAACAATGAGGTTTGGACTAAATTAATTGGTTCTTTTAATGCCTATAATTTGTTAGCTATTTATGCTACTGCTGTAGAATTAGGAATTGAACAAAATGAAGCGTTGCGTTTATTGTCAGAATTAGAAAGTGTTTCTGGAAGATTTCAATATTTCATTTCAAGTGGAAAAATTAAAGCGATTGTAGATTATGCTCATACACCAGATGCATTAGAAAATGTGTTGAATACCATAAATAATATTCGCACAAAGAATGAAGAATTAATTACTGTTGTGGGTTGTGGTGGCGATAGAGATAAAACAAAACGACCTATAATGGCTCAAATAGCTTCGGAATTAAGTACAAAAGCCATTTTTACATCAGATAATCCAAGGACTGAAGATCCTCAAGTTATTATTGAAGAAATGGAAAAAGGTGTTGAGGCTCAAAACTTCAAAAAAACAGTTTCTATTTTAGATAGAAAACAAGCTATAAAAACAGCATGTCAATTAGCGCAACCAAATGATATTATTCTAATTGCAGGAAAAGGGCATGAAACTTATCAGGAAATAAATGGTGTGCGCCATGATTTTGATGATTTAAAAATTGTAAAAGAATTATTAAGCCAACTAAACAAGTAACCTATGCTATATTACATTTTTCAATATTTAGATAAAGCCTTTGATGTTCCAGGATCAGGTGTGTTTCAATACATCACTTTTCGTTCTGCAATGGCATTTATTCTGTCTTTGTTAATTGCAACAATTTACGGTAAAAAAGTAATAAGCTTTTTAAGAAAACAACAAGTTGGAGAAACAGTTAGAGAACTTGGTTTAGAAGGGCAAACACAAAAAGCAGGAACGCCAACAATGGGTGGAATTATCATTATTATGGCAACTTTAATTCCTGTTTTATTATTTGCTAAACTAGAAAATATATATGTTGTTCTATTAATAATTACAACACTTTGGATGGGAACTATTGGTTTTATTGATGATTATATCAAAGTTTTCAAAAAAGATAAAGAAGGTTTAAAGGGGCGATTTAAAATTGTTGGTCAAGTTGGTTTAGGATTAATTGTGGGGTGTGTCTTGTATTTTCATCCTGGAGTAACTATCAAAAAAGATATTGAAATTAATAAAGTAACTATCGAAAAAGTTGAAAAAATAAAATCAGTAGAAGTTAAATCAACCGAAACTACAATTCCATTCCTTAAGAATAACACTTTCGACTATGCTAAAGTTTTATCTTTTATGGGTGAGGGTTATCAAAATTGGGCTTGGTTAATTTTTATTCCAATAGTAATTTTTATTATCACGGCAGTTTCAAATGGAGCAAATTTAACGGATGGTATCGATGGTCTTGCTGCTGGTACTTCTGCAATATCAGTATTAACCTTGGGTATTTTTGCATTCGTATCAGGTAATATAATTTTTTCAGATTATTTACATATAATGTATATACCAAATTCAGGAGAAATTACCGTTTATATTGCGGCATTTGTAGGTGGTTTGGTTGGGTTTTTATGGTACAATGCTTATCCTGCACAAGTATTTATGGGCGATACAGGAAGTTTAACAATTGGTGGTATAATTGCCGTAATTGCTATTGCAGTTAGAAAAGAGCTTTTAATTCCAATTATATGTGGTGTCTTTTTAGCCGAAAATTTATCGGTAATGCTACAAGTAAGTTATTTTAAATATACGAAGAAGAAATATGGTGAAGGTAGAAGAATATTTTTAATGTCGCCTTTGCATCATCATTATCAAAAGAAAGGTTTTCACGAAAGTAAAATTGTATCTCGTTTTTGGATTGTGGGAATCCTATTAGCAATTCTTTCACTTGTGTTATTAAAACTTAGATAATATGCGATTAGTTGTTCTAGGTGGAGGAGAAAGCGGAGTAGGTACCGCAATTTTAGGAAAGAAGAAAGGATACGATGTGTTTGTTTCCGATTTTGGAAAAATAAAAGAAACCTACAAAGAAGTTCTATCAATTAATGGTATTCAATGGGAAGATGAGCAACATACTGAAGATTTAATTTTAAATGCCGATGTAGTGATGAAAAGTCCAGGTATTCCTGATAAAGCTCCAATTGTAAAGAAGTTGGTCGAAAAGGGAATCTCTGTAATTTCTGAAATTGAATTCGCAATCCAGTTTACAAATGCATTAACAATAGGTATAACTGGTAGCAATGGAAAAACCACTACAACATTATTAACCTATCATTTGTTAAAACAAGGTGGTTTAAATGTAGGTTTGGCAGGAAACATAGGGAAAAGTTTTGCGTGGCAAGTTGCCGAAGATAAATTCGATGTTTATGTGTTAGAATTAAGTAGTTTTCAACTAGACGGAATTATTAATTACAAACCTCATATTGCCATAATCACAAATTTGAGTCCAGATCATTTAGATCGCTATAATTATGATTACAATCAATACATCGCGGCTAAGTTTAGAATAACGATGAATCAAGATGAAAACGACTTTTTAATTGTGGATGGAGATGATGTCGAAATACAAAAATGGTTACAAAACAATAAAATAGAAGCAAACGTCATTCCTTTTTCGCTTCAAGATAAAAATAAAGAAGGAGGATATGTACAAGAAAACAATATATACAACAACGTCAATAACGAATTATTTACTATGCCAATTAACGAATTAGCTTTAGAAGGAAAACACAACGTTAAAAATGCTATGGCTGCAACAGCAGTAGCGCAGTTGATGAAGATTAGAAAACAAACTATCAGAGAAAGTTTAAGCAATTTTCAAGGAGCAGAGCATCGTTTAGAAAAGGTTTTAAAAATTCAAGACGTACAATATATCAACGATTCAAAAGCTACTAATGTAAATTCGGTTTTTTATGCTTTAGATAGCATGACTACACCTACAGTTTGGATTGTAGGAGGGGTAGATAAAGGAAACGACTATGATGAATTAATGCCATTAGTTCGCGAAAAAGTAAAAAGTATTATTTGTTTAGGTGTTGATAATCAAAAGTTAATGAACACTTTTCAAAATGTAGTAGATACAATTGTAGAAACAACATCAATGGTTGAGGCTGTTAAAATTGCACAAAAAATGGCAGAAAAAGGCGATGTAGTTTTACTTTCTCCAGCTTGTGCTAGTTTCGATTTATTTGAAAACTACGAAGATAGAGGTCGTCAATTTAAAAATGCAGTAAGAAATTTATAATATTTAAAATGAATTTTTTAAACAAGTTAAGAGGAGATAAAGTTATTTGGGCAATAGTTGTTCTATTGGCGCTTATCTCATTTTTACCTGTTTATAGTGCAAGTACTAACTTAGTTTATGTTATTGGTAAAGGTTCAACGTTAGGTTACTTGTTTAAACATTTAGTTCATTTATTTATTGGTTTTGTTATTATTTTTTGGATACACAAAGTACCATATCATATTTTTAGAGCGCTATCAATGCTCGGACTTCCTGTTGTTGTAGCTTTATTGATATATACTTTATTTCAGGGAACTACAATTGGTGGTGCAAATGCGAGTCGATGGATACAAATTCCTTTTGTTGGAATTAGTTTTCAAACATCTACTTTAGCTTTTACCGTTTTAATGGTTTATGTGGCGCGCTATTTAGCTAAAGTAAGTGATAGAGAATATTCCTTTAAGGATTCATTATTAGAGTTATGGTTACCCATCTTTGGAGTATTAATTTTTATCCTTCCATCCAATTTTTCTACAACAGCCTTAATCTTTTCAATGGTTTGTATGTTGTTGTACATTGGGCAATATCCATTAAAATATCTAGGAGTAGTCTTAGGTTCAGGATTTGTGGTGTTAATGTTGTTTTTCTTAATGGCAAAAGCATTTCCAGATAATAAATTGTTTAGTAGGGTTAGTACATGGGAAAGTCGAGTTGAGCGTTTTATGCACGACGAACCTAATGAAGATGATTATCAAATTGAAAAAGCTAAAATTGCGATTGCATCAGGTAAAATTTATGGTTTAGGACCAGGAAAAAGTGTTCAGAAAAATTTTTTACCACAGTCTTCATCCGATTTTATTTTTGCCATTATTGTAGAAGAATATGGATTAATAGGAGCAATTGGAATTGTGTTCTTATACTTATTGCTGTTTTTTAGATTTATAATAAATGCTCAAAAGGCTTCAACTTTATTCGGAAAATTGTTAATTGTTGGTTTAGGATTTCCAATTATTTTTCAAGCATTAGTAAATATGGCTGTTGCTGTTGAATTATTACCAGTAACTGGTCAAACTTTACCGCTTATTAGTGCCGGAGGAACATCAATATGGATGACTTGCGTTTCCATAGGAATTATTTTAAGTGTTACGAAAAAAGATGAAGAAGTAGCGCAAGACGAAGAAGAAAAGAAACAAAGAGATGAAGCCCTAAAAAGAATTATCGATAAAGAAATACAAGAGGCTTCAAATGAAAATACTGAAGAGGAAGCTAATGAAACCCCAAACCCATTAGAGCCTATTTTAAATCAATAGTATGGAAAAGAAATTTAAGTTTATTATCAGCGGCGGTGGAACTGGAGGACATATTTATCCAGC
>JACXVH010000384.1 GCA_014763515.1 Flavobacteriaceae bacterium | reverse complement strand
TCTAATCCATAGGCTTTGATAAAAATATCGTTGTTTTCCTCTTCAAGCTGTTTCATAGTATCTACTTGCGTTTGCCAAAAAGCTCTTAGAGTTTTATAATTCTCTTCTAGTGAGCCTTTTTTATACTCATTTTGGAGCAGTGGTAAAGAGCTGAAATCCCATGAAGTTTCGTATGAATCCCAGTCTTGTTTTGAAAAATTAACAAGATTTTGAACTATTGTTTTTGTTTTACTTTTAATTTCTTCATTTAATACAATAGGCAATCTTGCAACATAACCAACTTCAAAACTTATATTTGGAGTCAAAAAACCAAGAAATAGATTTGATAATTTTGAACCTAAGTATCCAAGTACTTCATAAATATATTCATTTGCAATTAAAGGTTTTCCACTTACAGTAAAAACAAAACCAGCTGGACAAAATCGAATCCCTAATGTACTTCCTATTCCACCCCAAGTTAAAGCTTGTTTAAAATTTGCATCTTTATTTCGTATTGCAGAACCGCTATAATTAGAAATTCTTTCTCCATTATTTTCCCAATCTATTAATATTTCATTATTACCATACCATTTTCTAAAATCACCACCTTTAGTAGCTGGGTACCATTTAGGATTATTCTCATTAAATATTGAAATATTGCTAATTTCTATTTCATGCCAAATCTTTGTAAAAATGTCATTATTACCAGTTGATGTTCCTTGTTTTGGTTCAGATATTTCACTTAATAATATACCCGTTTGAAAAATTCTTTTAACAGAATTACTCATCCAATAAGCATATGGATAACCTGAAATATTTTTAAATTCTCTTTCACTAGAATTATATATTTTGTCACTATTTTTACCTTGAATTGCTTCGAAAAATAAAGATTTTTTTTCTGCTTCTGATTGCCCATCAACCAAACAAAAGTAAGTACCATTATTATTTGATACATCATTTAAAATGACAAAAGAAGTAGTAGTTACAACTTCACCACCAATTGAGTCAAAAGCATGAGGTCCTAAGTGTAACATATTTACTATACTAGATGTTTTCATTAATGTTTCTCTTAATTTTTCGAATGATGAAATAAACATCCATCCATGCATAGTAATCATTGATAAATACCCTTTCTTTCGAAGTAGAGTTTTATTTCTTAAAATAAACATTGCATAAAAATTAGAATATCCCCTATCCCAAGCTTCAGGAAATTGTTTTTTAGACCAAGTAACTAATCTAGCATTCATCCCCTTACTACCCATATATGGAGGATTTGC
>JACXVH010000383.1 GCA_014763515.1 Flavobacteriaceae bacterium | reverse complement strand
TTAAAAGTTTAAATGTTTAATAGTTCAAAGTTAAGTCTTTTTTCTTTCTTCTTTTATCTATTTTCTTGTACCAAAAATACTACTTCCAATTCGAACCATAGTACTTCCGCATGAAATTGCTAATTCATAATCGCCACTCATACCCATTGAAAGCGTTTTGAAATCGGAATTTTGAGTCTTGAATTTATCGAAAAGTGATTTTAAACTCTCAAACTCTTTTTTGATTTGGTTTTGATTTTCGGTAAAAGTTGCCATTCCCATTAAACCAACAATACGAATATTTTTAAAAGATTCGTTGTCATGCTGAACTTGTTTAAGCATCTCATCAAATTCCTTCTCATCTAAACCAAACTTTGTTTCTTCATCAGCAATATGAACTTGCAGTAAACAATCAATAACTCGATTATTTTTTGCGGCTTGTTTGTTTATTTCTTGCAATAACTTCAAACTATCTACACCATGAATTAAACTTACAAAAGGCGCAATTAATTTAGCTTTACGTGATTGTAAATGACCTATGAAATGCCATTGAATATCTTTTGGAAGTTGGTCGTGTTTTTCAACTAATTCTTGCACATAATTTTCTCCAAAAACTCTTTGGCCGGCTTCATACGCTTCTAAAATGTCAGCATTAGGTTTTGTTTTTGAAACCGCAACTAGAGTAACGTGTTCTGGTAAAGAAGATTTTATGTTATTTAGGTTTTTTGATATTGACATTTTTTAAGCTTTAAAAAATTTAAAATTTAAGAAGCATATTAATACGATTGATATACAAAATACTAAAATATTTCTTGGAACATTTTTTTCTTGTTGTTCTTCAGATAATTTGGTTCTACAAAATTTTATAAAAACCCAAACTAGAAATCCTCCAAACATATTTAAACCTTCAAATCTACTATTTTTCATAATTTATGAGATTTCTTCTTCGTCCCTCATCGAAATGACAAGTTTTCGTCTTTTGTCTTGTTTCTTTCTTCTAAAATTAAAGTTCATAAACCACCAAACCACTTCTAAACTTCGGTTCGATGTAAGTTGATTTTGGAGGCATAATCAAATCGGCGTCGGCAATCGTTTTAATTTCATTTATGTCAGAAGGATACAACATAAAACCAACGGCAAATTCGCCACCATCAACAGCAAGTTTAATATCGGTAACCGGTTGTTTTCCAGAAATGTAATCAATTCTTTCGTCGTTACGTAAGTTACCTATGTTTAAAATAGGTTGCAAAACCGTATCGTATAAAATTTGCGCATCG
>JACXVH010000048.1 GCA_014763515.1 Flavobacteriaceae bacterium | reverse complement strand
CTTGGTGTAAGTGCAGATAGTGCTAAAAGACAAGCAAATTTTATTGAAAAGAATAATCTACCTTTTCCTTTATTAGCAGATGAAGATCATGCCGTTATAAATGCATTTGGTGTTTGGGGTCCAAAGAAATTTATGGGAAAAGAATTTGATGGAATTCATCGTACAACATTTGTAATTGATGAAAAAGGAATTATTGAAGATGTTATTGAGAAGGTAAAAACCAAAGAACATGCTAATCAAATATTGAAATAAAAAAAATCCTGGTAATCCGGGATTTTTTATTTATGTTTTTGCTGTAGTTACCTTTTCATCGTAACCAAATAATCGCTGCGTTTTAATTAATTCGGCGATACCATCTGGTAGCATTTCTTCCCAACCATTATCACCATTACTAATCATTTTTAGAACTTGTCTAGAGAAAATTTCTAAGTTTTGCTCTTCAAAATCAGTAATATCAACTACTTTTCCATTAAACTTAAAGAATTTATACAATTCTTTCATTCTTGGATGTACTTTTAAGTTGTCAGAATTAATGATATTACCTTCTTCATCCTTCATTGGATATAAGTAAACTTTTAAGTCGCGGTAGAATAATTTACCAAATGCTTCTAAAATTCCACCTGATAAATGGCGGTAATATTTTTCATCAAAAATTTCTACTAAATTATTAACGCCCATAGTTAATCCCATTCTAGCTTTAGTATAATTAGAGAAATACTCAACAACTTTGTAATATTCTTGAAAGTTAGAAATCATTACTGTTTGACCTAAAGAACATAATAATTCTGCTCTGTCTAAGAAATCTCTTTCGTCAATTTCACCTTCCGCTTTTAAGTTAGAAAGTGTAATTTCAAATACTACAAATGTGTTTTCTTTGTCAACTTTATTTTCTTGAATGAACATGTTATAAGATTTCTTATACATATTCATATTTACCTTAGTAACAGGTCTAAAACTTCCGCGTAATGCTAAAATATTCTTTTTATAAAGTACAGCTGCTGGAAGAATGTTTTTACCATCTGGACCAAACATAACGGCATCTGTCATACCATTTTTTACAAGTTGCAAACTCATTAAACGATTGTCTACGTTTGCAAATCTTGGTCCCGAGAAATTGATGGTATCAATCTCTAATTGGTCTTTATCTAAGTGATCGTATAAATATCGCAGTAATCTTTTTGGATCGTTGTGTTTGTAAAATGCTCCATAAATTAAATTTACGCCAAGAATTCCTAATGTTTCTTGTTGTAAACGAGCATCAGTTTCTTTAAAGCGAATGTGAAGTATAATTTCATTATATTCTTCATCGGGTTCTACTTGAAACTTGATACCAACCCAACCGTGTCCTTTGTATTGTTTAGCAAAATCTATAGTGGCAACTGTATTAGCATAACTAAAGAAAATTTTATTGGGATGTTTATCTCTTTTTAAACGTTCTTCAATTAATCTCGTTTCGTGCGCCAACATTTTTTTAAGACGACTTTCTGTTACATAACGACCATCTTCCTCAACTCCATAAATAGCATCACTGAAATCTTTATCATATGCAGACATCGCTTTTGCAATAGTTCCTGATGATGCACCAGCTCTAAAAAAGTGACGAACTGTTTCTTGTCCTGCTCCAATTTCGGCAAAAGTCCCGTAAATACTTTCGTTTAAATTAATACGTAATGCTTTATCTTTAATCGAAGGAATTTGTTCTATTACCTTATCTCCTCTAACCTCAATATCAGTAATTATGCTTTTCATTAAATTGTAGTATTTAAACGCTCTTTTTTAATTAAGTATTGCAAAGTTAATGAAATACTCCATAATATTACTGTAAATATTATTATTTTTGCATCATATGCAGGGTTTAACAATAAATTTTTTAGGAACTGGAACCTCTCAAGGAATTCCAGTAATAGGAAGTAATCATCCGGTATGTTTGAGCGAAAATTCTAAAGACAAAAGACTTCGTGTTTCGGTTTGGATTTATGCGCACGATTTTTCTTTAGTAATTGATTGTGGTCCAGATTTTAGACAACAAATGCTTACGAGTAAGTGTGAATTTATTGACGGTATTTTATTTACACATGAACATGCCGATCATACTGCAGGTTTAGACGATATTCGTCCTTTTTATTTTAAACAAGGTGATATTCCTGTTTATGCTCATGAACGAGTACTTAAAAATTTAGCAAAACGTTTCGATTACATTTTTAGTAATGAAAATAAATATCCAGGAGCGCCTTCTGTAACCCAAGTTGAAGTAAAAAATAATGAGTCTTTTTTTGTAAAAAACTACGAAATCATTCCAATTAACGCTTGGCATGGTAGTTTACAAGTTTTTGGTTATCGCATTCAAGATTTTGTGTATTTAACCGATGTAAAAACTATAGATTTAGTAGAAGTTGAGAAAGTTAAAGGTTGTGAAGTGTTGGTTATTAATTGTTTAAGAGAAGAGCCGCATAATACGCATTTTAATTTAGAAGAAGCTTTAGAATTTATATCTTTGGTTCAACCAAAAAAGACATATTTAACGCATATCAGTCACATTTTTGGATTTCACGATGAAATTCAGGAAAAGTTACCCGAAAATGTTTTTGTAGCCTACGATAATTTAGAAATAACAATTTAAAACTATGAGAAATATATTTTTATACCTATTTGTATTTTCAATGTTAATCAACATATTTCAATATGTTAATTCAACCAAAATTTTAGAATCGAAAGATAGAGAAGTAGAACTTGTGAAAAATAAACTAAAAAAGTCGCACGATTCTATTGTTGAAGCACAAATGAACGACTATTTTGATATTGCAAACGACGAAGATGCACAAGAATATTATTTTACTCGTGGTTTAGATTATCAAAAAGTTATTGCACAAGTAAATGAAGATTTAGTTTCTTTAAATACAAATCCAAAAGGAAATCCTTTAGTTCCTTATGAACCAATTGACGACCGACCTTTTATTGTAAACAAGGCAAAAGTTTTAAATCACAGATGGATTGTTGCCGAATATTCTAACGGAGATTTATGGGGACAAATTTTAATAAAATATTTCTTTAGTGAAGATAAACCAACTGAATTTCAAACTGTTGATACAGTGCTTTATGAAAGACAGAAAGTAGAAAAATAAAAAAGATAGAAGAGGTTTTTAAACCTCTTTTTTTATAAATTTCGCTTATAATTCTATAAAATATATTCATTTGTTAAGTAAAAAATTATAGGACTATTTTTTTACTTTTGAAAAACAAAATATTTAAAATTCATGAAAATAGTAATATCTCCAGCCAAATCTTTAGATTATACAACCGAGTTACCAACTAAAAGATATACTGAGGCTCAGTTTTTAAATAAATCGGAAACCATTCAAAAAACATTGAAAAAGAAGAAGCCTAAAGATTTGATGGAATTAATGAGTATTTCAGAAAAGCTATCGGATTTGAATTGGCAACGCAATCAAAATTGGCAGTTACCTTTTACGCCAGAAAATGCTCGTCCAGCGGTTTATGCTTTTAATGGCGATGTTTATGTAGGTTTAGATGCGTACACAATTCCAAAAGAAAAACTTACTGTTTTACAAGATAAATTACGAATTCTTTCAGGTTTATACGGTTTGTTGAAACCTTTAGATTTAATTCAGGAATATCGTTTGGAAATGGGCACTTCTTTGCAAGTGGGAACCAAAAAAAATCTGTATGAATTTTGGAAAAAAACGATTACTGATGCTTTGAATAAGGAATTACAAAAAGACGAATTGTTTATTAATTTAGCTAGTAACGAATACTTTAGTGCAGTTGATGTTAAGTCGTTAAAAGTTCCAGTAATTACTCCAGAATTCAAAGATTACAAAGATGGAAAGTTAAAAATGATTAGTTTTTTTGCTAAAAAAGCCAGAGGTTTAATGGTTCGTTATATTATTGACAATAATGTGGAAACTTTGGACGAATTGAAAAGCTTCAACTATGAAGGCTATGCTTTTGATGCAAATCTGAGTAAAGGAAACTCATTAGTTTTTACAAGATAAAAAAAGCCTAGATTTTCTAGGCTTTTTTAATTTTAGCTACAAAGTTTCCAATTTCTTTTATCGAATTATTTTTTAAAAATTTTATAAATGCACTCCCAATAATCGCTCCTTTTTGATAAGTAGTTGCTTGTAAAAACGTTTCTTTATCTTTTATTCCAAAGCCTACAATTTGAGGATTTTTCAATTTTAAATCGTGAATTCTTTTGAAATATTTGGTTTGTTCGTTTCCAAAACCAGACTGACTTCCTGTTACTGCAGCCGAACTCACCATGTAAATGAAACTATCAGACAATTCGTCAATTTCTCGAATACGAGCTTCAGAAGTTTGCGGCGTAATTAAGAAGATATTTTTCAAATTGTATTTTTCAAAAATAGATTGGTATTCACTTTTATAAATTTCCAAAGGTAAATCGGGAATAATTAGTCCATCAATTCCAATTTCAGCACATTTTTTACAGAAATTTTCTACTCCAAATCGCATCATCGGATTAAAATATCCCATAATTAATAGCGGAATTGAAACACTTTTGCGAATATCTTTAAGTTGTTCAAATAAAACTTTTGTAGACATTCCGTTATCGATAGCAATTGTTGAACTTTCTTGAATGGTTGGTCCATCTGCTAAAGGATCGCTAAATGGCAAACCAATTTCAATCATATCGACTCCACTTTTTTCTAATTTTTCAATGATGGTTATTGTATCATTTAATTCTGGAAAACCAGCTGTAAAATATATAGATAAAAGTTTTTTATCTTCTTGAAGTTTTTGATTAATTCTATTCATAACAATGTTTAATCGTTAGTTTGTTAATGCGTTTTTTTGATACTATTATTTCGTAATTGATAATTCGTAATTTTTAATATATATCAAAGTAATCTATATAAGTACTTAAATCTTTATCGCCACGACCCGATAAATTAATGACAATTATATCATCAGGTTGAAATTTTCTTTTGTCTAAAACAGCTAATGCATGAGATGATTCAATTGCTGGAATAATACCCTCTTTTTTACATAAATTTAAACCTGCTTGCATAGCTTCCTTATCAGTAATTGCTTCAAAAGTGGCTCTTTTACTGTCAAATAAATGTGCATGTAAAGGTCCAATACCTGGATAATCTAATCCGGCAGAAATAGAGTAGGGTTCCGTAATTTGTCCGTCTTCAGATTGCATTAAAAGGGTTTTACTTCCGTGAATGATTCCAATTTTCCCTAAAACAGAAGTTGCAGCGCTTTCACCAGAATTTACTCCATGTCCCGCTGCTTCTGCGGCAATTAATTGAACGTTTTCTTCGTCTAAATATTCGTAAAATGCTCCCGCTGCATTACTTCCGCCACCTACGCATGCGATTATATAATTTGGATTTTCAGTTCCTTCTAAAGTTTTTAGTTGTGATTTAATTTCTTGAGAAATGATACGTTGGAATTTGGCAACCATATCGGGATAAGGATGTGGACCAACCACAGAACCGATAATATAAAAAGTATCTGTTGGATTGTTAATCCAATCTCGAATCGCTTCATTTGTAGCGTCTTTTAGCGTTTTAGAGCCTGAAGTTGCTGGACGAACTTCGGCACCTAACATTTTCATTCTTGCAACATTTGGAGCTTGGCGTTGAATATCAATTTCGCCCATATACACAATACATTCCACCCCCATTAAAGCACAAACTGTAGCTGTTGCCACACCATGTTGACCAGCACCCGTTTCGGCAATAATTCGTTTTTTGCCTAAACGTTTTGCCATTAAAATTTGCCCGATGGTATTGTTCACTTTATGCGCACCAGTATGGCATAAATCTTCTCTTTTTAAATAAATTTTTGTATTGTATTGTTCCGATAATCTTTTAGCAAAATAAAGCGGAGTAGGGCGACCTACATATTGTTTTAGTAAATCATGATATTCTTCTTGAAAAGAAGGTTCGTTCATGATTTGAAGATATTTTTGTTTTAATTCTTCTACATTTGGATACAACATTTCAGGAATGAATGCACCACCAAATTTTCCATAAAATCCGCTTTCATTTACATTATATTTCATCTTAAAAGGTGTTTAGTTGTTGTTGAAATTGTTTTAATTCACTTTTGTTTTTTATTCCGGGTTCAGTTTCAAATTGGCTGTTTACATCGATAGCATAGCATTTTTTTGAAACTTCTAAATTGAAGAATTTTTTTAATTGATTGGTTTGATTGAGTCCAATTCCGCCACTTAAAAAATATGGAGTATCTAAATGGTAATTCTCTAATATTTTCCAATCGAAAGTTATTCCATTACCACCTGGAAATTTACCTTTTGTATCAAATAAAAAATAATCACAAGTGGCTTCAAAGTATTTTAGAATACTAAAATTTAATCCGTCATTCAAAGCAAAAGCTTTAATAACTGTAATGTTTTCTTTCTTTAAATCTCTACAAAGTGTTGGTGATTCGTTGCCATGAAGTTGAACTAT
Organism: Flavobacteriaceae bacterium; assembly: GCA_014763515.1. Lineage (GTDB taxonomy): Bacteria > Bacteroidota > Bacteroidia > Flavobacteriales > Flavobacteriaceae > Flavobacterium. The sequence continues at coordinate 15,132 of JACXVH010000048.1, read as the reverse complement.
ATCTAAATTATATTGTTTTACTTTTTCCATTATATCATAGAAACAAGCGTTTACAAACACTCCAACTTTTTTAATTGATTTTGGTATAAGTGGCAATGAATTTAAACTGCAATATCGCTTTGATGGTTTCCAAAAAATGAAACCTAAAAAATCGGGTTCTAAAGTTGAAATTTCCTCAATATTCTCAAGATTTTTCATGCCACATATTTTTAATTTTGGCTTCATGTTGACATCATTTTTTGAATGAATAATTTTGCTTTATTTCCAGGATTTTCGGTTTTCATAAAATGTTCACCCATTAAAAATCCCTGGTAACCAAATTGTTGTAATTCTTTTATAGCTTCTATTGAACTGATTCCGCTTTCAGAAACTTTTACAAATTCATCAGGAATGAGTTGTGATAGTTCCTTGCTGTAATCTAAACTAACTTCAAAGGTTTTTAGATTTCTATTATTAACACCAATCATATTTAAACTTGGCATTATCGATTTTTCTAATTCTTCTCGATTGTGAACTTCTAATAAAACTTCTAAACCTAAACTTTGCGCAAACTGTGATAAATGTTTAATTTCTTCTCGTGTTAAAACAGCAGCAATTAATAAAATAACATCAGCGCCAAAAGCTTTTGCTTCTAAAATTTGGTATTCATCTATAATAAATTCTTTTCTTAATACGGGAATATTTACAGTAGCTTTCGTTAGAAGTAAATCGTCTAAACTTCCACCAAAATATTTACCATCAGTTAGAACAGAAATACCGCAAACTCCTGCATTTTGATAACCCAACGTTACATCTTCAACAGTATGATTAAAATTGATGACACTTTTTGAAGGCGAACGTCTTTTATGTTCGGCAATAATTCCTATATTACTATTGGCTAAAATTTTACTTAACGATTTTGTTCTAGAATTGAATAAATCGGTTGCTTCTAATTGGTTTACAGAAACTACTTTTTTCTTTAATTCGATTTCACGTTGTTTGTCAGCTATTATTTTATCTAGGATGTTCATTATTTGTTGTTTATGGTTTGTCGTTTTTTGTTTATTGTTGACTTAATGTGGTTAATTTATTGAGTTTTTCAAATGCTTTCCCGCTTAATAAGCTAGCTTCTGCTTTAGCAAAAGCTTCATCAAAGGTTGATTTTTCAACGGTTTGAATGGCTATAGCTGCGTTTGCACAAACCACTTGTTTTTGTTCTAATGTTCCCTTCCCTGAAATGATATTGTGAAAGATTTTAGCAGCTTCATCTGTTGTAGTTCCTCCTTTTATAGACTCTAATTTGATTTTATGAAATCCAAATTCTTCAGGTGAAAGTATTTGTTCAGATGTATTTGTAATAATTTTTACATTATCAGTTAATGAAACTTCGTCAAAACCACTTAAACTATGTAGAATACTGAAATTAACATCTGTATTTTGGTATAAATAAGCATACATTCGTGCCAATTCTAAACTAAAAACACCCACCATTTGGTTCTTTGGGAACGAAGGATTTACCATTGGTCCTAACATGTTAAAGAAAGTTTTAATTCCTAAGTTTTTTCGAATAGGTCCTACATTTTTTAAAGCAGGGTGGAATAGTGGAGCATGAAGAATGGCAATATTGGTTTCTTCTATGCATTTTTTTAGGAATTCAACATCATTTGAAAACTTTACACCCATTAATTCCATAACATTACTAGAACCAGAAATTGAGGAAACACCATAATTACCATGTTTTGCAACTTTTATTCCGGCTCCAGCAACAATAAAAGATGCTAATGTTGAAATATTAAAGGTGTCTTTTCCATCACCACCTGTTCCGCATAAATCGATAGTATTGTAGTCACTAAAGTCAACAGGAATGCATAATTCTAATAGTGCTTCTCTAAAACCTGTGAGTTCTTCTAAAGTTATATTTCGCATTAGATAAACTGTTATAAAAGCAGCGATTTGACTTTCGTTATAAATGCCTTTTGATATGTTGACTAACACTTCTTTTGCTTTTTGTTTTGAAAGCGTTTGATGTGTAATTAGTTGATTTAAAATAGTTTTCATGGTTTCAGTAATTAGTAATTAGTGAAAAGTGATAAGAAAATAAATTTGTCTTATAAATTCTAGAAAAACTAAAAATTCAAAAAATATTAGATTTAAAATAAATAGAAATTTGTTATTCAATTTCTGTAAACTGAATACTTTGAACTGAACACTAATTCTTAAGCCAATTTTCTAAAATTTGTTTTCCGTTTGGAGTTAATACACTTTCAGGATGAAATTGTACACCGCGAACATTCAACTCTTTGTGTTTTAAAGACATAATTTCTCCGTTTTCATCAATTGAAGTAACAATTAAAGAATCGGGAAGATTTTCAGTAGCCACAACCCAAGAATGGTAACGACCTACTTCAAATTTTTGAGGTAAGTTATCAAAAATAAAATCATCATTAGTTATTGAAATTTTGGTAGCAACACCATGAAAAACAGTATCTAAGTTGGTTAGTTTTCCACCATAAATTTCGCCAATGGCTTGTAAACCTAAACAAACACCAAAAATGTCTTTTATTTTGTCGTAGGTTTTGATAACTTCTTTTAAAAGTCCGGCTTCATCTGGAATTCCAGGACCTGGAGAAAGTAAAATCTTTTCAAAAGATGCTAAATCTTCTAAATCGAATTCATCGTTTCTGAAAACAGTTACTTCAGCACCTAAGTCTTCCAAGTAGTGAACTATGTTGTATGTAAAACTGTCGTAATTATCTATAACGGCTACTTTCATGAGTTATGCAAATATTGATTTTTACTTAAAAAGGAACGAATCATAATGGCATGATTGTAATTGCCATTAAAATCTAGCATTCCAATGGCACCACCATAGAAACTTCTGTTAGTAGTCTCAATATTTTCAATTAATTGCATGGCTTTTACTTTTGGAGCTCCTGACAAAGTTCCTGCTGGAAAAGTTTTAGCAACCAAGTTTAAATCAGCATCCGATTTTTTTAGTTTACCTACTACTTTTGAAACCAAATGAATAACATGAGAAAAGTATTGTACTTCTTTATATTTTTCTACTTTAACTTCGTTGCAATAAGTACTTAAATCATTACGAGCCAAATCGACAAGCATTACATGTTCACTATTTTCTTTGGTATCTTGTGTTAGTTTTTTCGCTAATTCTGCATCTTGTTCATCATTTCCAGTTCGTTTAAAAGTTCCGGCAATTGGGTGAATTTCAGCATGATTATTTTGGATTACTAATTGTGCTTCTGGTGAAGAGCCAAATATTTTAAAGTTTCCATAATCGAAATAAAACAAATAAGGAGAAGGATTTATATTGCGTAAAGCTCTGTAAACATTAAATTCGTCACCTTTAAATTCTTGTTCGAAACGTTTTGATAAAACCAATTGAAAAACATCACCACGTTTGCAGTGTTGTTTAGCTTTGGTTACATTTTCTTTAAATTGATTATCTGAAATATTTGACGATGTATCACTAATTTTTATAAAGTTGTAAGTAGCTAAATTGCGATTAGCGATTATTTGTTCGATTTTAGAAATATTGTTTTCTTCATTTAAACTATGACAAAATAAATAGGCTTCGTTTTTAAAATGATTAACAGCAATGATGTTTTGATAAACAGCATAATAAATTTCAGGAATTGTATTGTCGCTTGATTTTCTTTCAACATTTAATTTTTCGAAATATTGAATAGCATCATAAGAAGTGTAACCAAATAAACCATTTGAAATAAATTTGAATTCGTTTGCTTCCGTTTGAAATGAGTTTCTGAAATTTTGCAATTCAATTATTACTTGATTTCTTTCTGTTATCGGATTGATTATTTCATTTTCGTTTGGAAATTGTAAATGAATTTTTTGGTTTTCAACTTTAAAAGAAGCAATTGGATTAAAACAGATATAAGAAAAACTATTATCGTTTGCATGATAATCTGAACTTTCAAGAAGAATACTATTTGGAAATTCGTCTCTAATTTTTAGATATAAACTAACTGGTGTAATCGTATCTGCGATTATTTTTTTACTGTATGTTTTGAAACTATATTTTGTCATTTTGTTGATTTTTGGTAATAAAAAAAGGCTTGTCGTGATTGACAAGCCTTTTAATGTATTTTGATTAAACTATACAAATAGAGGATTTGCTCACGACGTTCGACGTAAGTTAATCCACCACCAAGTATTGTTTAAAATATTGTTCATTTTTGTTTTTTGTATAGTGCAAATTTATAGAAATGTTTTTAAAAAAAACAAATTTTCATAAAAAAAGTCCAAATTAATATCTGGACTTTTTTCTTTTTCATAGTAATAATTCCCTGATAATTAGAATGATAATGTAACATTTAATTCAAAATCGTCGTAAATAGTTTTGTCTCCTAAATTTTCGAAGAATGAACCAGAACCATATTTAATATCGTATTTAGTTCTGTCTACTACTAACTTTGTAGTAGCTGTATTTTCATTAACAGTTAAGTCAAAGTTTACAGGATTAGTTTTTCCTTTAATTGTTAAATCAGCAAAAACTGTGTAAACATTATTACTTTTAGTTGCAATTTTTTTAAATTTTAAAGTAGCAGTTTTAAATTTTTCTACACCAAAGAAATCATCAGATTTTAAGTGTCCGTCAAGTTTTCCTTTCCATTCTCCATCTAAATCAGTAGTGTTAATTGTAGTCATGTCTACAGTAAAATTACCACCTGCTAATTTTGAACCTTTAAAGATTAATTCTCCTTCTTGTAAAGAAATAGTTCCTTCATGTTGTCCAGTGACTTTTTTTCCTACCCAGTGAATATTACTTTTAGTAGCATTAACTTTCTTAGAAGTTTGAGCATTAGCAGAAAAAGTTAACACAGTGACGGCTGCTAAAAAGATTGATTTAATAGTGTTTTTCATTGTTAAATTAAATTAAAGTTGAGTTTTTATTATATTGTTTCAAATAATTCGTCTAGGGGTTTTCTTACCTTGGCTAAATGTTGGTTTACATCTTCAGAATGTCTGTATCCAATAGGAGCAACCAAAGAAGCGTTTAATCCTAATTCATTTAATCCTAAAATTTCGTTATATTTTTCTGGTTCAAAACCTTCCATTGGAGTAACATCAATTTTTAACTCAGCTGCGGCATTTATTAAATTCCCTAATGCTAAGTAAGTTTGTTTTGATGTCCAAACAGCTAATTGTTCTTGTGGTAAAGCAAGAATTTTAGACTTCATGAAATCACTATAACCTGCTAAATCTTCAACATTTAATTCTCTTAATTGAGCTATGTTATTGATGTAATTGTCGATGTGAATTTCATTAATGTTTGTATAATTTGCAAAAACTATTAAATGAGAAGCATCTACAATTTGAGATTGGCCCCAAGAAACAGGTTGTAATTGTTTTCTTATTTCAGGATTTTCAATAATTAAAACCTTATAGGGTTGTAATCCATAAGATGAAGTACTCAATTGAATAGCTTCTTTTAATATTTGTAAATCTTCATTTGATACTTTTTTAGTAGAATCAAATTTTTTAGTAGCATAACGCCAATTTTGATTTGTAATAAAGGAATTCATAGCAATTTATTTAATTTTTCTAAATTTTTCTAATAATATATTTAACTCATGAAGTTCAACTTCTGTTAGATTTTGAGTAAATTTTTTTTCGTGTTCAATAACTAATGGATCTAGAGAAGTTAACAAGTCCAAACCCTTTTGTGTAATAGAAACTTCCATTTTTCTTCTATTATCCGGACAAACTTCTCTTGTAACTAAATCTTTAGCTAATAATTTATCTACTAAGCGGGTTGTATTACTAGTTTTAGCAATCATTCGCTCTTGAATAACACACATATTAGCTGGTTTTCCCTTTTGTCCTCGTAAAATTCTAAGAACATTAAATTGTTCTGAAGAAAGATCATAAGGTTTTAAAATTTCATTAAACTTTTCTGAAATAACATTTTGAGTATACAGAATATTTAGTAAAATTTTCTTTTCAATGCTTACTGTGGATACCGTTTTTATTATTTCTTCAATCTTCATTTGTAATGTAAAAATTTGTATGTACAAATGTAGTACTATTTTTAATACTTGTATATACAAGTGTGTTAATTTTTTATTAAAAAAATTAGTTTTGTTTTTGCTTGTCCTTTTTGTCATTAAAAATTAATGAATAGCCTTCTCTAAGTTTTAATGAAATACTTATAAATTAAAAGAAAGTATTGATTTTTTAATAAAGGATAGTATTTTTGAAAAAAATAAAAATATGAATTTATCACAAAACGATTGGTGGAGTCAGTTTTTAGCAGATCCAAACGGGGTAATTTTAGACGTAAGAACCGAAGAAGAAAATGCTGCTAAAAAGATTCCAGGTTCTTTAAATATTGACATATATAAAGGACAAGGATTTGTTTATCTAGTAGATGAATTAGATAAAACCAAAAATTATTATGTGTATTGCTTAGCTGGTGGAAGAAGTGCTCAAGCGTGTAGTATTATGAATCAATTAGGTTTTGAAAATACATATAATTTAATAGGTGGAATTTCTGAATGGGAAGGACCAACGGAATAATAACAAAAAAGGAACTTTTAAAGTTCCTTTTTTATTCTGATAATCTTTTCAGTTTATTTTTATCTACAATCTTAATTTTTTTACCAACTAGTTCAATGTAATTGCTTTTATTAAATTCTGAAAGTAAACGAATACAACTTTCTGTTGCAGTTCCAATCATTCCAGCAAGTTCTTCTCTCGAAAGTTGAATTCTTAATGTTCCATCCTCATTTCTACCAAAATTATCATCTAAAAACAATATTGTTTCAGCAAGTCTTTCTTTTACACTTTTTTGAGCCATAGAAACCATATGATCATCGGCTTCTTTTAAATCACCGCATATAGTTTTCATAACGTTCATAGAAAACTGATTGTTCCCTGTAAAGAAATCTAAAACTTCTTTTTTGGGTACAAAACAAACTTGCATATCTTCTAATGCTACAGCACTTAAATTTGCAGCTTCATCACTAATCATAGAGCGTTGACCCAAAAGTTCTCCTGATTTAACAAGCTTTACAATTTGATCTTTACCATTTGCACTGAGTTTGGTTAATTTACAAACACCATCTTTAATACAATAAATACCATTAATACTTTCTCCTTCTTCAAAAATAGATTCACCTTTTTTAATTGTATAGGTTGATTTACAATTGGCTAGTTTTAGTAATTCTTCTTTATTAAGAGCTTTTAAGGAACTAAATTCTCTTACAATACATTGTTCACATTTACTCATGTTACAATTTTAATTTTGACTTCAAATATACATAAAGTATGACAAAAATCATATTTTAAATTTGTATATTGTAAGAACTTTGCATTGGGTAAAAATGAGCAAATATTATGGATACAAAAAATTGTTTCCATTGTGGTCTTGAAATAGACGAAAAAAGTGTAATAAATTTTGATGACAAACAATTTTGTTGTACGGGTTGTAAAACAGTATATGAAATATTTAGTCAAAATGATTTATCTTGTTACTACGATTTTCAATCAGCTCCTGGAGCTACACCACAAGACATACAAGGTAAATATGACTTTTTAGACAATTCAGATATTGTCTCTAAACTTTTAGAATTTGATGAAGATAAAACAGCAATTGTTTCATTACACATACCTCATGTACATTGTAGTTCGTGTATTTGGATTTTGGAAAATTTACAAAAGCTTCAAGAGGGAATTATAGTTTCACAGGTTAATTTTCCAGAAAAAAAAGTAAGAATTACTTTTAATAAAGAATTTGTAACGCTAAAGCAAATTGTGAACTTATTGAGTTCTATAGGTTATGAACCTTATATAAGTCTCGAGAATTATGACTCTGGTGTAAAAGAAATTGACCGAAGTTTGATTTATAAGCTAGGTATTGCATTTTTTTGTTTTGGAAATATCATGTTACTATCATTTCCAGAGTATTTTGAAGTTGAAGAATTTTGGATTAACCAATATAGAGTTTTTTTTAGATGGCTAATTTTTGCGTTAGCATTACCTTCTTTTATTTATTCAGCTAGCGATTATTATAAATCGGCTTACAAAAGCATCCGTTCAGGAATTTTAAATATTGATATTCCTATTGCTTTAGGAATTATTGTAATGTTTGTAAGAAGTACTATAGACATTATAATGGATTATGGTCAAGGATTTTTCGATAGTTTAACAGGGCTAGTTTTCTTCATGTTATTAGGTAAGTTGTTCCAACAAAAAACTTATAGCTTTTTGTCTTTTGAACGCGATTATAAATCGTATTTTCCTATTGCTGTAACCAAAATAAATAATGGAAAAGAAGAGCAGGTTCAAGTATATGATATCGAAAAAGGCGACCGACTTCTTATTAGAAATCAAGAACTTATTCCTGTAGATGGAATTTTAATTTCACCTAAAACATCATTGGATTATAGTTTTGTTACAGGCGAGGAAGTTCCTATTGAAAAAAAATCTGGAGATAAGGTTTTTGCAGGTGGAAAACAATTAGGGACAATTATTGAGATGGAAGTATTGTTTTCAGTTTCTCAAAGTTATTTAACTCAATTGTGGAGTAATGATGTTTTTCAAAAGAAAATAGAACAAAAGCACAAAACAATTACTGATAAAGTAAGTCATTATTTTACTCCTATATTATTATTACTATCAGTAATAGTCTTAATTTTTTGGTTATTCATAGATACTTATCAAGCTTTTAATGTATTTACAGCAGTATTAATTGTAGCTTGCCCGTGCGCATTGGCTTTAACAGCCCCATTTACACTAGGAAACGTATTGCGTATAATGGGTAGGAAGAAAATGTATTTAAAAAATGCTATTGTAATTGAACAATTAGCAAAAGTTGATGCCATTGTATTTGATAAAACAGGAACCATAACAACAAATAAAAAGACTTCAATTACTTATGAAGGTCAACCTTTAAATGATTTTGAATTAAAACTTTTGAAAAATACGTTACGAGGTTCAAATCATCCTTTAAGTAGAAGACTTTATGATTATTTACCAGATTTTGAAGTGATTCATCCATTAGATTTTGAAGAAATTATAGGAAAAGGAATTTTTGCAGAAATTGGCGGTAACACCATAAAATTAGGTTCTTCCCAATTTCTAAAAACAATGACCGAAAATACCCATAAAAAAACCAAAGTTCATGTCGAAATTAATGGAGTTTATAAAGGGAATTTTGTATTCAATAATCAATATAGAAAGGGTTTAGAAGAGCTATTCGAATCCTTGTCAAAAAAATATGAATTAACGGTTTTATCTGGTGATAATGATGGCGAAAGAAGAATTCTTGAAAAAATGTTACCAAAAGGTACTCATTTGGTTTTTAATCAAAAACCAGAGCAAAAACTGCAATATATTGAAAATCTTCAAGCAAATGGTAAAAATGTAATGATGGTTGGCGATGGTTTAAATGATGCAGGTGCTTTAGCACAAAGTAATGTAGGAATTGCCATTTCGGAAAATGTAAATATTTTTTCTCCAGCATGCGACGGAATTATGGATGCTAGTCAATTTTCGAAAATAGATTATTACATGAAATTTTCTAAAAATGCTATGAAAACTATTTACATGAGTTTTGGTCTATCATTATTGTACAATATTGTAGGATTAAGTTTTGCTGTTACAGGAAATTTATCACCCTTAGTAGCAGCGATTATTATGCCTCTTAGTTCAATAACAATAGTAAGCTTTGTAACAATTATGACAAATATATATTCTAAGATTAAATAATTTTAACTAAATTTAACAAGTATGACAAAAGTCATGTTTTTAGTTTCCCAGTAGCAATAAATTTGTTAACGTAAAATTTAAGGTATGAGCGTTATTTACATTTTAATCACAGTTAGTATAGTTGTGGCTATTATCTTTCTAATAGCTTTCATCAATGCTGTTCGAACAGGCCAGTATGATGATGACTATACGCCTTCGGTTAGAATGTTGTTTGATGACAAATTATCACAAATACAAAAAGAGAAACAAAAATCAATCTAAATTATGGAGAAGCAACAATTTTATTACGACAACAAAATTGTAAGAAACTTCTTGTACGCCTCAATAGCATTTGGTGTAATTGGAATGCTTGTTGGGCTTATAGTCGCTTTCTTTTATTTATTTCCTAACATGACCAATGGTATTCCTTGGTTAAGTTATGGAAGACTAAGACCATTGCATACAAATGCAGTAATTTTTGCCTTTGTAGGTAATGGAGTGTTTGCAGGAGCATATTACTCTTTGCAACGGTTATTAAAAGCCAGAATGTATAGTGACTTTTTGAGTAAATTAAATTTCTGGGGATGGCAGTTAATAATTTTAGGTGCTGCTATTACATTGCCTTTAGGATATACATCATCTAAAGAATATGCCGAGTTAGAGTGGCCTTTCGATATTGCAATAGCAATTGTTTGGGTAGCATTTGGTATTAATATGATAGGTACTATTATTAAAAGAAGAGAACGTCATATATATGTTGCTATTTGGTTCTATATTGCAACATTTGTAGCTGTAGCGTTATTACATATTTTTAATAATTTAGAAATTCCAGTTTCTTGGACTTCTATGAAAAGTTATTCTGTATATGCGGGTGTTCAAGATGCATTAGTGCAATGGTGGTATGGTCACAATGCCGTAGCATTTTTCCTTACAACACCTATTCTAGGGTTAATGTATTATTATGTTCCAAAAGCAGCTAACCGTCCTGTATATTCTTATAGATTATCAATTATTCACTTCTGGTCGTTAATTTTTATTTACATTTGGGCTGGTCCTCACCATTTATTATATTCTGCATTACCAGATTGGGCTCAAAATTTAGGAGTTGTATTCTCTGTTATGTTAATAGCACCATCTTGGGGAGGTATGATTAATGGTTTATTAACCTTAAGAGGAGTTTGGGATAAAGTTCGTGTAGATCCAGTTTTAAAATTCTTTGTGGTAGCAATTACTGGTTACGGTATGTCAACATTCGAAGGACCAATGTTATCATTAAAGAATGTAAATGCGATTGCGCACTTTACTGATTGGATTGTAGCTCACGTTCACATTGGTACTTTAGCTTGGAATGGATTTATAATGTTTGGTATGATATATTGGATGTTACCTAGAATGGCTAAAACAACCTTATACTCACAAAAATTAGCAAATTTCCACTTTTGGATTGGTACTTTAGGTATCGTTTTATATACTTTACCTATGTATGTAGCTGGTTTTACTCAAGCATTTATGTGGAAACAGTTTAACCCAGATGGATCTTTAGTATATGGTAATTTCCTTGAAACAGTAACTCAAATTATCCCAATGCATGCTATGAGAGCTTTGGGAGGTACATTATATTTTATTGGAATTATTACTTTAGTTTATAATGTAATTCAAACTGCAAGACAAGGTTCACCAATAGAAGATGAATTGGCAGAAGCTCCTGCATTAGCTAAAATTTCTTCAAGACAGTTAAAAGGTGAAACTTGGCACTCTTGGTTAGAAAGAAAACCAGTTCAATTTACTATCTATACAACTATTGCTGTTGCAATTGGAGGTATTGTACAAATTGTTCCAATGTTAGTTGTAAAATCTAATATTCCTACAATTGCAAGTGTTAAACCATATACTCCATTAGAATTAGAAGGTAGAGATTTATACATCCGTGAAGGTTGTAATAACTGTCACTCACAATTAGTTCGTCCATTCCGTTCAGAAGTAAAACGTTACGGAGAATATTCTAAATCTGGTGAATATGTTTACGATCATCCTTTCTTATGGGGTTCAAAACGTACAGGTCCAGATTTACATAGACTTGGAGGAAAATATAATGATAATTGGCATTTTAATCATATGTACGATCCACAAAGTACTTCTCCAGGTTCAATTATGCCAGGATACAAATGGATGTATGCTAATGAAGCAATGGATCACTCATTAATTGAGAAAAAAATGCAGGTAATGCAAACGTTAGGTGTTCCTTATACTGATGAAGAAATTGCAAATGCAATGCAAAGTATAGAAGCTCAATCTTCTCAAATTGAGAAAAACTTACATGCAGATCCAGATTTTGTGAAGTCTTATGAAGAAAGTAAGAAAAATGCAGCAGCAAGAGGCGAAGAATTTGTTCCTATGAAAGATAGAGAAATTGTAGCACTAATTGCTTATTTACAACGATTAGGTTCAGATATTAAAGTAAAAGAAGAAGTTAAATAATTTGTTATGCTAAAATTTGTTAAACATAATCTAGAGACAATAACAGATGTTGAGGTTTATCCCATAATCTCTTTAACCATCTTCTTTGTTGTATTCGTCGCATTTTTTATCTGGGCAATGACTTACAGTAAAGAAAGAATTAAAGAATTAAGTGATTTACCTTTTAAAGAAAATTAAAAATAAGTAAGATGAAAAAATTAATTCCATCATATATAAGAGTTCCATTAATCTTTGCTGTGGTTATGGCAGGAATGGAATACTTCATAGACTCTGGTGATAAACCAGCGTTTATAGAATACCCAATGGTAGCACTGTTTCTAGGAGTATTTTTATTTCTATTAATCGCTATCGAAATTGTAGTAAGCGCTGTTGATAAAGTAACCTATCATTTATTAACTGACGAACAGAAAAAACAATTAGAAGAAGCGCAATCAGTGTCTATTGCTGATAGTAAATTGATGAAAATGCTTACGCGCTCAAAAGATATTGATCAAGAAGAAGACGTTATGTTAGACCACGATTACGATGGTAGCAGAAATGGAACAAAGTGACAAGCAAGTTCAAGAGTATCTTAAAAATGCCCCAGATTTAATGGACAAAGAAAAAGTTACTCTATTAACAGATGCTACAGCTTTAGCTGAAGGTAAAAAAATATTTGAGTCAAATTGTGTGGCTTGCCACCGTCCAGATGCTGGTGGTGCAATTGGTCCTAATTTAACAGATAAGTTTTGGATTCTTGGCGGAGGTATTAAAAATGTATTCAACACTATTTCTGAAGGTGGTCGTTCTGGAAAAGGAATGGTGCCTTGGAAAGAATCTTTAAAACCTACAGAAATTCAAAAAGTAGCAAGTTATGTGCTTTCTTTACAAGGTTCAAATCCAAAAGATGGAAAACCAGCAGAAGGAGATGAATGGGTAGAGGAAGGTGCAGCTCCTTTAACCGAAGCTACTACAGAAGTTGTAGAAACTGTTGTAAATTCAACAAAAACTGAATAATAATATTTTAAAAGGATTTGAGATTTCTCAAATCCTTTTTAATCTTAATTAAAAATTGCCATGTCAGATATTAATCTTCCAGATGAAAGTTTTAGAGATAGTATAGGTACTATTACTAAAGATGGAAAAAGAAATTACATCTTTCCTAAAAAACCTTCTGGTAAATTTTATGAAAAGAGAAAAATTTTAAGCTATGTTTTATTAGTTTTTCTTATTTCGGCCCCTTTTTTAAAAGTTAATGGGAACCAATTTTTAATGTTTAATGTATTAGAAAGAAGGTTTAATATTTTTGGTTTTCCCTTTTGGCCTCAAGATTTCCACTTATTTGTAATTTCAATGATAATTGGAGTTGTAGGGTTAACTTTATTTACAGTGGCTTTTGGTAGAATTTTTTGTGGTTGGTTTTGTCCGCAAACTATTTTCATGGAAATGGTTTTCCGTAGAATTGAATACTGGATTGAAGGTGATCGCGGAGCTCAAATTCGTCTAAACAAACAAAAATGGGATGCAGAAAAAATAAGAAAGAAAGTTACAAAATGGTTTATTTTCTTCCTTATTTCTTTTGGAATAGCCAATGTTTTTTTAGCGTATTTAGTAGGAAGCGATGAACTTCTTAAAATGATTACTGAAGGTCCAGCTAAAAATTTACACACATTAATTGCATTATTACTTTTTACATTAGTTTTCTATTTTGTTTTTGCATGGTTTAGAGAACAAGTTTGTATAATCGCTTGTCCTTATGGAAGAATGCAAGGTGTTTTATTAGATAATAAATCAATAAATGTTGCGTATGACCACGTAAGGGGAGAAGGCGAGAATGGGCGTAAAAAATGGCGTAATGGTGAAGATAGAACAGCAGCTGGTTATGGAGATTGTATCGATTGTAACCAATGTGTTGTTGTTTGTCCTACAGGAATCGATATTCGTAATGGTACTCAGTTAGAATGTGTAAACTGTACGGCTTGTATCGATGAATGTGATACTATAATGGAAAAAGTTGGTTTACCAAAAGGATTAATTCGTTATGCTAGTGAAGATGAAATAACAAACAAAGAAAAGTTTAAGTTAACAACAAGAATGAAAGGTTATATTGTGGTTCTTTCATTACTTATTGTAGCTTTAATTAGTATGTTGTTTTTACGAGGTGAAGTAGAAGCTACTATTTTACGCTTACCTGGACAAACTTTTCAGCATAAAGGCGAAAATATTAGCAATGTTTATACTTTTAAAGTTGTAAATAAAACGGTAAAAGAATTAGATAGTATTCATTTTAAATTAGTAGAACCAAAAGGTCAACTTATACCTGTAGGTAACGAATTTGTAAAAGTTAAAGAACAAGGATTAGGTCAAGGAACATTTTTTATTGAAATTCATCCTGCTTTTTTAACTGGAGATAAAACTAAAATTAAAATTGAAGTTTATGATGGAACTGAGTTAATAGAAACTATTTCTACAAATTTCTTGGGGCCAAGAAGCTTTAATTAACATTTAAAAAAGATAAAAATGAAAATAAATTGGGGAACAGGAATTGTAATTGCATTTGGACTTTTTATAAGCTTTATTATGTATTTTGTAATAAAAGTTCAATCAAATCCTGAATATGATAACGAATTAGTTACTGCAGAATATTATAAAAAAGAAGCAACAGTTCAATCTGATATCGATAAACAAAAAAATGCAAATGCATTAGAAACTAAACTAGAAATTACTAAAACTGAAGAAGGAATTGTAGTTTCTTTTCCAAAAACATTTAAACCTGAAGTTATTAAAGGCAAAGTGTCCCTTTACAGACCGTCTAGCCAAAAATTAGATTTTGAAGTTCCGATTTCAATTTCTAGTCCACATTTGCTCATACCTAAAAGTAATTTGGATGGCGGTCTTTGGGACATTACTGTAGATTGGTCTTATGAATCGACCGATTATTTAAACAAAGAAACAATTTATTTTTAA
>JACXVH010000382.1 GCA_014763515.1 Flavobacteriaceae bacterium | reverse complement strand
TAAGCCCGATTGCGCCGATGGTACTGCACAACTGTGGGAGAGTAGGTCGCTGCCTTTCTTTTGAAAACCCTATCCAAATTGGATGGGGTTTTTTGTTTTTACACGTTTTGAAACAACCTCAAAAGACTCATTTAAGACCTTTTAAATCGTTTTAATGATTTTGTATTACTTTTTATTCTATTTTCCACGCGAAAGATTCGCGCGGTAGCAGGGCCGCGCATAGTTTACTTTGTCAGTTTTGGTTGTTTTAAATTTATGAATTTTTCAAAGAACAAATCTAAAGGCTCCCGCGCGAATCCTTTCGAGTGTTTTTTAACAATTTATAAATTATTTTCCAATAATTATTTAACTGAAAACAATTTCCGCGTTAGGGATAGGAGTATTTGTTTGAGCTCTTAATTAGTTGCCTTCGAGAATCTTAGGTAACCAATTAAAGCGAGTGCGCATAGCCCGACCGTAGGAACGCCCATAAAAAAATCCGACTCTTTTGAAGTCGGATTTCTATTTAATATTGGATTTATTATTTTACTAATCCTCTTGAAATTACAATTCGTTGAATTTCTGATGTTCCTTCGTAAATCTGTGTAATTTTAGCATCACGCATCATACGTTCCACATGATATTCAGCAACGTAACCGTTTCCACCGTGAATTTGAACCGCTTCATTGGCTACTTCTAGTGCAACTTCTGAAGCGTATAATTTTGCCATTGCACCTGAATGTGCGATATCTTCACCATTGTCTTTCTCAACTGCTGCTTTATGCACTAACAATCTAGCTGCTGTAGTTTTAACATGCATATCAGCTAATTTAAAGGCAATTGCCTGATGTTGAAAAATTGGTTTTCCAAAAGCAACTCTTTCTTGAGCATATTTTAATGCTAATTCATAAGAACCTTGTGCAATACCTAAAGCTTGAGAAGCAATTCCAATTCTTCCCCCATTTAAAGTTGACATGGCAAAAGTAAAACCAAAACCATCTGCACCAATTCTGTTTTCTTTTGGAACTTTCACATCATTGAATAATAATGTATGAGTGTCAGAACCACGAATTCCCATTTTCTTTTCTTTTGGGCCAACTTCAAAACCTGGCATTCCTTTTTCAACAATAAGAACATTAATTCCTTTATGACCTTTTGAAGCGTCCGTTTGAGCGATTACTAAATAAGTAGAAGCTGTTCCACCATTCGTGATCCAGTTTTTTGTACCATTTAATAAATAATGGTCACCCATATCTATTGCAGTTGTTCTTTGAGAAGTTGCATC
>JACXVH010000381.1 GCA_014763515.1 Flavobacteriaceae bacterium | reverse complement strand
AACAAACAAGCATCAGGATATTTTGCCTTGATACTATTGTACTGCTGCATTAATGGAGTTTCTTTTTTTTCTTTGGTTTTCGTTGCTTCTTTCTTAGCCACAATTCTTAAATTTTAGTGTAGTTGCGAAGGTAATAATTTTATTAAAAGTATTAAGATTTAAGAATCAAGTATTAAAAATAAAGTTCAAAATTTCTAGTACCCATAGAGTTGACTTAGTGTCTTTGTGGTTAAAACTAATTGTCTAATTAACACATTATATCTATTTTTGCGCTATGAGAAAATTAGCCAACGAAGAATTAAATCGCTTAAGTAAAGACGAATTCAAGGAATCTGAAAAAACACCCATTATTGTAATTTTGGATGATATTAGAAGTTTACACAATATTGGTTCGGTTTTTAGAACGAGTGATGCGTTCTTGTTGGAAAAAATTTACTTGTGTGGTATTACCGCAACTCCTCCAAATAAAGAAATTCATAAAACAGCTCTTGGCGCAACTGACACTGTAAATTGGGAATATTCAAAAGATGTTTTAGAAGTTATTCAAAAGTTAAAAGAAGAAAACGTAAAGATTTTTTCGGTAGAACAAACGGAAAATTCTATTATGCTGAATGATTTTCAAGTGAAAACTAACGAACGTTATGCGTTAATTTTTGGTAACGAAGTGAAAGGTGTTTCTCAGAAAGCAATTAATTTAAGTGATGGTGTTATTGAAATTCCGCAATTAGGAAGTAAACATTCGCTAAATATTTCGGTTAGTGCTGGAATTGTAATTTGGGATTTGTTTCAGAAGTTGAATTAGAGAAAAGAAGAAAGAGTCAAGAAAAAAGATTTTTAATTTCTTGTTTCTTGCATCTTTTATCTTGCATCCAATTTCTCTTTAATCTCACTCAAAATCTTTACATAATCTTCTTGATTCTTTACAAAATCAAAATCGGAAACATCAATAATTAGAACATTTAAATCGGTTTGGGTTTTGATGTAATCTAAATAACCACGATTGATTTTCTTTAAATATTCCGCAGGAATTTCTTGTTCGTAATTACGTCCGCGCTTTTTAATATTGGCCAATAATCGTTCGGTATTTTGATATAAATACACATACAAATCGGGTTTTGGCATTTCTTTGTGAATAATATCAAACATGGTTTTGTACAAACGATATTCGTCCTCTTGCAAAGTAACTTTGGCGAAAATCAACGATTTTACAATGTGATAATCAGAAACTATAAAGTCTTTAAACAAATCGAACTGCGATAAATCGTC
>JACXVH010000380.1 GCA_014763515.1 Flavobacteriaceae bacterium | reverse complement strand
GATAAGTATTTAGATTATTTAAATCCTGAAACAACTAGTTCGTATCGATATAAGCCCATGATGGATGTTGATATTTTTGGTGATGTAGATAAGTCCAAACTTCGTTTAGCAAAACCAGTAAATAGTAAGCCGCCTGCGTATTTAAATTCTGAAGCAAACAACAAGCCTAATGTTCGTAAATTAAAACCTGTTTCTGGAATTAAAACACAAGCCAATACTAATTTATTTGATAGTAATTTAGCCGTTGGGAATGTTGTCATGCACGAACGTTTTGGAAAAGGACAAGTGATTAATTTAGAAGGAGTAGGTGGCGATAGAAAAGCAGAAATTAAGTTTGATGTGGGTGGCGTTAAAAAGTTATTATTGAAGTTTGCTAAGCTTGATGTGATTGGATAGAAATGTTTCAAGTTTGAAGTTTCAAGTTTGTTTTTTCATTAACTTTAAACTAAATAAACCTGAAACTAAACAAACAAAAAAAAATGGTAGAATTTATAAAAATATACGAAGACAAGCCAAGTGAAGCTGCAATAAAAAAAGTAGTTGAGGTTTTACGCAACGGTGGATTAGTAATTTATCCGACAGATACGGTTTATGGTTTAGGTTGTGATATTACCAATTCTCGTGCGTTAGAGAAAATTGCAAAAATAAAAGGTGTAAAACTAGAAAAAGCTAATTTTTCTTTTATATGCTACGATTTGAGTAATATTTCAGATTATATAAAACAAATAGACACGTCTACATTTAAAATTTTAAAAAGAGCTTTACCTGGACCTTATACTTTTATTTTACCAGGAAATAACGATTTACCAAAAGAATTCCGTAAAAAGAAAACCGTAGGTATTCGTGTGCCTGATAATAATATTGCTCGTGAAATTGTGAAAACACTTGGAAATCCAATTGTTTCTACTTCAATTCACGATGAAGATGAGGTTTTAGAATATTCTACTGATCCAGAACTAATTTTTGAAAAATGGCAAAATAAAGTCGATTTAGTAATCGATGGTGGTTACGGACATAATGTAGCTTCTACTATTATAGATCTTTCTAGTTATGAGCCAGAAGTAATTCGTGAAGGAAAAGGAAGTTTAGATATTTTATAATTATTGCAAAATTCAAATAATTATTGTAAATTGCATAGTAATAATCTATATCTATTTCGGTTTAATCAATTTTAAAGTTTATTAAAAACTAAAACCATCTGCTTTGCAGATGGTAATGAGCAATTGGCTATGCCATTTTTTTGTATTTTTGATATAAATGAGTAAATACAAAAAGT
>JACXVH010000379.1 GCA_014763515.1 Flavobacteriaceae bacterium | reverse complement strand
TTAATAATAACGTTCTGATAGTTATATGGTATTTCTATATTTTCTTTGTCAAATCGCTCTTTTATTGAGCGCAGTAAATCACAATACATTATAAATCCGTTGGATGCATTATCTGAATAAGCCCAAACTTTTAATGTAATGGATGAATTCCCCAGTGCTGTAACCCTTGATATCACTTCAGGTACATTATTTTCTTTATCTTCTGCAGTTCTGTTATCTATGTGCAGCGGATGCTTTAAAACCTCTTCCTCCATTATCTTTAAAGCCTTACCTATATCTGAATTATATCCAATACCTATTTCAATCATTTTACAAATTCTTGTATCATTTAAGTTTGTGTTGACAATGACATTAGAACTAATTACTGAATTCGGTACTACTATCCTATTATTTTCAAAATCCCGAAGCACAACTTGTCTTAAATTGATTTCTTCTACCGTACCTGTATACGTTTGGTTAAACGTAATTCTATCGTTGATTTTAAACGGTTTAAATATCACAATCAGAAACCCACTCATAATATTGCTCAAAGCCTGTTGAGATGCCAATCCAGCTACTAACGATATGATTCCCGCACCTGCTAACAAGGAATGACCCAAGGTTTTCATTTCAGGAATTTGAATTAAGGCAAATGAAATGCCTATAATAAAAATAATTGCTGTTATGAGTTTCGTAGCAAAAAAGTAGCTTGTTGGGTCAATATGTTTTGTTACTACAAGGTCATTTATTTTCTTTTTGGATAAATATTTAAAAATCAAGGCAAAACAAATTGTTAGCGCAATTATAATTCCGATGATTATAAGAGTTTTAAAGTCTGATAAAAAAGATCTTGTCATAACTTTTGTTCAAGTTTTTTTAGAATTTTCAATTGTGCTTCTTGACTTTCAAATAAAGTTAGAATTTGTTCTTGAATGAGAAGTTCTGTTTTCTGATTCAGTGATTTTATTTCCAGTTCAGCTTTTAAATTGACCAAGTAATCATTTTCAGCTCTTTTTCTGTCTTTTTCCTCTTGTCGATTTTGGCCCATCATAATAACCGGAGCTTGTAATGCTGCGATACAGGAAAGAATAAGGTTCATCAATATAAATGGGTATGGGTCAAAATTATCTTTTACGGGAGTTAATGTATTGAACAATACCCAGACTACTAGAATGATAAAAAAAGAAATAATAAAAGCCCAACTACCTCCAAACTTTGCAACCTTATCGGATATTGTTTGCCCTCGAGTGAGTATTTCTTTCGGTGGATTTAAAAGATTGTTCGTAATTAAAGTTTCTTC
>JACXVH010000378.1 GCA_014763515.1 Flavobacteriaceae bacterium | reverse complement strand
TAAAAAGTATTGGAGACGACGCTGCTGTATTAGATTTTGGAGCAAAAAAGGCGGTTGTTTCAACTGATTTATTAATAGAAGGAGTTCATTTTGATTTAGCTTACATGCCGCTCAAACATTTAGGATATAAGGCAGTCGTAGCTAATATTTCTGACATTTGTGCCATGAATGCTACTCCTACACAAATCACAATTTCTTTAGCTGTTTCAAATCGATTTCCACTTGAAGCTATTGAAGAATTGTATGATGGAATGAAGTTAGCTGCACAAATTTACAATGTTGATATTATAGGTGGCGATACGACCTCTTCTCAAAAAGGCTTGATAATTAGTATTACTGCTATAGGTGAGGCTAATTTAGATGATATTACTTATCGCAATGGTGCAAAACCAAACGACTTATTAGTGGTTACTGGTGATGTTGGTGCCGCATACATGGGCTTACAAGTTTTGGAACGCGAAAAACAAGTTTTTCAAGTGAATCCAAATAATCAACCTGATTTAGATGCTTATACGTATTTAATTGAAAGGCAATTAAAACCTGAAGCTAGAAACGACATCAAAGAGATTTTAGAAAAATTGGAAATCAAGCCGACGTCTATGATTGATATTTCTGACGGACTTTCATCGGAAATTATTCATTTATGTAAACAAAGTAATGTGGGTTGTAATTTATTTGAAGAGAAAATTCCTGCCGATCCACAATTAATTAATGTTTGCGAAGAATTTAATATCGACATAACTACTGTAGCTTTGAGTGGTGGTGAAGATTATGAATTATTGTTTACTATAAAAATGGAAGATTTTGACAAAATTAAAGCGAATCCAAATTTCACTGTAATTGGTCATATGACTGAAGCTAAAGAAGGGATGCATTTGATTACGCGTGCCAACACTAAAATTGCTTTAAAAGCTCGTGGGTGGAATGCATTAGATAGAGAATAGAAGAAAGAAGAAAGAGGAAAGAGGAAAGAGGAAAGAGGAAAGACTAAGTACTATGCAAAATAGATTCTGAAATAAATTACTTCGTCAGTTCGTTACGCTCGTGCCAGAACGACAAAAAATAATCCCAAATGTGTCTTCGACAAGCTCAGACTGACCATTTGGGATTTTACTTTTGCCTTTTGGCTTATTACTTTCTACTTAAAGTTTAAATTTACATTTTCATCAACCAATTACGCATCGAAACTTCGCTATTGATAATTCCTCTTAATTCAGAAATAGCTACACGTTGTTGTTCCATCGTATCGCGGTGGCGAATGGTAACGGTATTATCTTCTAG
>JACXVH010000377.1 GCA_014763515.1 Flavobacteriaceae bacterium | reverse complement strand
TGCTTCACTATAAAACTGTAGAGCTCTCTGTAATTTTTGAGAATCTTTTAATGTTGACATTTTTCTTGTTTTTTAGTCAACTTTTTTCAGGACAAGACATATAAATAAAAAAGCCGATTAAATTTAATCGGCTTTTTTAATATTTTAAATTCTAAAGATTCCTCCAACGGCAATGGTTCTTTGTAAAAACCAAAAATTTTGCTCGGCGTGGTCGTCTTTACTTTGTGTTGTTCTAATGTCATTCATTTCAATATAACCACCTTTTAACTCAGCTTGAATAAAAAAGTATTTAAAGAAAGTTAAGTTTAAACCCGCTTTTGCAGATAAACCAAAACCTGCAACATGAAATTGATCATATCGTTCTTTATCTAGTAAAGTAGTGTTTGTTTTTGGATAAATGAATCCACCTCCAAGGCCTTCAGTTATATTAATTTGAAATTTATCAGTATTTAATGTTTTACTAAATAGTTTACTTATATCATCAACTCTAGAAAATTCGGCATTTACATAATTTAGACCATCAGTATGTTCAAACAATAAGAAATCTTCATCTAGTGTTAATTCATCTGCAGTTGGATTTTCATTATAAGAACCAGCATTAGGATAATATCCACTGTAATGAACTCTTTTATCGTTATATATAATATATTTCATGTGATCAAATCCGATTGAAATATTATAGTGATCAGAGATAAAATAACCCATTCTAAAGTTGGTTTGAGGAATAGTAACTCTACTAGGATTGATGTAATCGATATGCCAACCTTTAGGTTTGTCATGCGCTTCTACATCGTAAATAGTAAAATCATAATCTTTTCCAACAAATCTTATATCTGATTTTGTATAGTTAGCTCTATTTCCTCCCCAGAAGATATAAAACTTCCCTTTGTTGTGAGCGGTGTATTTTTCAGGTGCTTCTACTATTTCTTGCGAAAAGGTGTACTGTGAAAAAACACAAAAAGATAGTACAACCATTAAAAATGATTGTTTCATATATGTAAAAAAATGTTTGTTAGTAGGTCATATATGTTATCGCTTTTTCGGGATTTGTAATACAAATTCGATTTTATTTGCGATTTCATTTAAATTAAAAAAATATAGGTTAAAATTGATTTACGGTTTTTCTAATAGCAACTAATTTTTTCATTAAACCTTCAAAATAATCTAAGTGTAACATATTAGCGCCATCACTTTTTGCATTTGCAGGATCAAAGTGTGTCTCAATAAAAATTCCATCAACACCAACTGCAATACCAGCTTTAGCAATAGTTTCAATCATATC
>JACXVH010000376.1 GCA_014763515.1 Flavobacteriaceae bacterium | reverse complement strand
AAATAGTTAACAAAACTTCTATTAGCAGTTGCTACCTCAAAAAACGTAAAGTAGAAAACTGATAATTTCTGTTTCGCATCATAAGTTTCATAATCGTTTGATTTATGAATCATTGATAAAGTGTAATCAAACATTTGCTTTAAAAAATCTTGCTCAATTTGTTCGAAAGAAGCGAAAAATTGATAAAATTCAGCTTCTTCAATACCACTATTCTTTGTAAATTCATAAACAGAATTGGGCATTTTTCCATTTGTTAAAACAAACTCAATGTAATTTTCTGATATTGATTCCGATGTTATTTTTTTCTTTTTAGTTGCCATAATCAATTTTTTTTGTTTAACAAATTTACTATTTTTATTAAACAAAATAAACTTTTTAACACATTTTAATATTCGTAACGTGTGATTTATTTTTTTACATTTGCTAAAAAGTAATCAATATGTCGATAGTAGTTGAAAACATCTCTAAATTTTATGGTGACCAAAAAGCCCTAGATTTGATTTCATTTACAATAAAAAAAGGTGAAATTGTTGGATTTTTGGGTCCAAATGGCGCTGGAAAATCTACTTTAATGAAAATTTTAACTACTTATCTTTCGGCTGACGAAGGAAAAGCTGAGGTAAATGGTTTTGATGTTTTGACACAGTCAAAAGATGTTCAAAAATCCGTTGGCTATTTACCTGAGCATAATCCATTATATTTAGATTTATACATTAGAGAATACTTAGCTTTTAATGCAGATGTCTACAAAGTTTCTAAATCAAGAATTGATGAAGTAATTGGATTAACAGGATTAACACCTGAAAGTCATAAAAAAATAGGTCAACTTTCGAAAGGATATCGTCAACGTGTAGGATTAGCTTGCGCTTTATTACACGATCCTGAAGTTTTAATTTTAGATGAACCCACTACTGGATTAGATCCAAATCAATTGGTTGAAATCAGAGAATTAATTAAAAATGTTGGGAAAAATAAAACGGTTTAATAAAGGAGAATTGGTAGAAGATAAATCGCTTCAATCTTTAACAAAAAATGAAATTGAACATCAAATTATTGAAGTTGAATTTGACATTGTAATTGATGAAGTTCTGATTGAATTTGAAAATCTTGTAAACAAACAAACCAAGGATAATATTAGCTGGGAATTAACTTTCGAGTCTACAGATGATATGAGACCTAAAGTGTTTGATTTTGCTCAAGCTAACAATCTAAGAATTTTACAAATGTCTAAAAAGACCAAAAGACTTGAGGATATTTTTAGAGAAAAAACCAAAAAAAAATGAGTGTTTAAAACACTCATTTTTTTTAACCATTAGTCGCTAAATACCTATTCTGTAGTTTGTCTAATTCATCATAAACCTGAGCTAAAGCATAGTCAGATAATTGCGCATCGATAACTTGATTATAAATAAAGTCACTTTCTTTAAAACCATAATCTGTTATTGCCTTTTTGATATACTTTACAGCTACATCTTTTTTACCTAAATAAAAATTACAATTTGCAATTTCTACGTATACATCTTTCAAATTCTCATCTTTAGCCAACTTTACGTACTTCTCAAAAGTTTTTATAGCCTCAGTATAATCTTTTTTTGCTTTTAAAGTTCTAGCTTCTGATAAAATTGAATCTAGTTCCCCAGCGAAAGAAATACTAACTGTGAATAAAATTACCAATGTGTAGATTAATTTTTTCATAATATCTGGGTTTTAAGTATTCCTAAATTACGACAATTTTATGTAACTAAAAAATATATTTTCAAAAAAAATCACATTCCGAAATTAATCACATAATATTTTAACAAAAACATTGAACATTTATCATTTTAAATAAATTTTTAAGCTAAAAAAATGAGATATTAAATACATTTTTAACACAAACCTTAAATTATTTTGAAAAATACATTTAATCTGATTTTAATGTAAGTTGTCGATATTTTGACAAACTTAATACAGTTAAATTAACAGAATGTTATTGAAACATAAAAAAAACTCTTGATGAAGGTTTTTAATTAAAAAATTTCTTTCGCAATCGCCTTAACATTCTCAGCTTTTCCCATAGAATAATAATGCAAAACAGGAATTCCGGCTTTGACTAATCCTTTACTTTGTTGCGTACACCACTCAATACCTATTTGTTTTACAGCATCGTTGTCTTTAGCTTTAACTACTTCCATAATTAAATCATCTGGCAAATCTACTTTAAAACGATGAGGAATTAAATTCAGTTGTTTTTTGGTCGCAATTGGCTTCAAACCTGGAATAATTGG
>JACXVH010000047.1 GCA_014763515.1 Flavobacteriaceae bacterium | reverse complement strand
TCATAAGACTGTGTAAAATTTAAAATTAAACAAAAAAATAATGGGGTTTTAAAACCCCATTATTTTTTCTACTTACACAGTTTATGTTATAGTACTAAATAAAAAAAGCGAAGATTTTTCTTCGCTTTTTTTATTGATTTATTTTTTAATGAAAGAATCAATTATTGTATCGCTTTCTTTCTTTGTAGCATTTGTTTTCAATCCAAATAAATGCGAGTAAAGTGGCTTTTTATCTACTTTGCCTTCTAGATAAATATCTTTTTTGCCATCGAAAACGGTTTGCCATTTTGTTCTAACATTTTTCCATACTAACTGATTTGTTTTCCACCAATTCTGCGCTGCTTTACATTTATAATCATCTACTTTTTTGTAAAGATCTAAGCCTTTTTCTTGTGCTATTTCAGTATCATTTCCCTTATCATCACGTTTAATTTTTACATTGTCTTGTTCGTGTAACCAACCATAAGCAGTAATTTCATGTATATTTCTTCTTTTTAATACATTGTAGTCATTTCTAATGGTGTGTTCTCTTCTTGGAAGCGGCGCATCTGTTGTATTCATCCAATAGTGTTTGCCATCAGCGTGAATCCAAGTTGCACTTCCTTCATAACGTGGACTATCATCTACTTGATATACTTTTTGTGTCCATTGTCCTTTAACAGTTTTACTATCTAGTTTAGAATATTTCCAATGTAAGTCTTTATTAAAAGTATATAAATCGGTGTTTTCATAAAGCCAATCTTGTCTCCAATGTTTAATAATCATAGAATCGCTCACAATCAATAAATGTTGCATTACTATTTTGTTTGGAGTATCTTCTACTAATTCTACCCATTCTAATCCCCAATCTTTTTTTGTTGGAGAAGCAATATACAAGCTGTCTTTTTTAGGCTGAAAGGTTTCTGTGAAGTTAAATTGAACTTCATAGCAACCGCACATACCTTTTATGGCTTTAATGTCTTCTTGTTTGTTTTGTGCTAATGTTATGATACTGAATAAAGTAGATAACAATAAAAGTTTTTTTCTCATGATTTATAAAATTATTAATTGAATATAACGAAGACAAAAGTATAAAATTTATTTAGATTGAATAAAAATAATATATATATTTGCGAAAATATTTTAAATAAGTCTAATTCTAAATAATGAAAAAGAAGCTAGTTTTATTGTGTTCAATGCTATATTTTTCTTGTGTTTATTCTCAAAAAATTGAAAATGATTCTTTGAAAATGAATAAACTAGAAGAAGTAGTGTTAACCACTCAATTTGAACCTCAGTCGTTAAAAAAATCAGTGCATAATGTGCGAATTATTACAGCACAAGACATTCAAAATTTAGCAGCAAATAATTTAGGAGATGTTTTAAATCAATATATCAATATTACTGTAAGACCAAGTAGTAATTCTGGGAAATCTACAATTTCAATGTTTGGGTTAGATGCAGGATATTTTAAAATTTTAGTCGATAATATTCCGATTGTAAATGAAGGTGGTTTAGGGAATAATACCGATTTATCTCAAATTAATCTTAATGATATTGAACAAATTGAAATTATCGAAGGCTCTATAGGAGTTACACATGGCGCCAATGCGGTTTCGGGAATTTTAAATATCATTACAAAGAAGTCTTCACAAGATAAATGGAATATAAAAGCTACAATTCAAGAGGAAACTGTTGGTAAAGAATATGAATTATTCAACCAAGGTAGGCACATGCAAAGTTTGCAAGTAGCGCATTCTATTAATGAAAATTGGTTTCTTTCTGTAAATGGAAATCGTAACGATTTTCGAGGTTTTCTGGGTAATAAAAATGGTTTTAATTATGAAATAAACGATGGAACTAGAGGTTACAATTGGTTGCCAAGAGAACAATGGCAAAACAATGCTTTGCTTTCTTACAAGAAAAATAATTTTCGTGCTTTTTATAAATTCGAATGGTTAGACGAAGTGATTCATTTTTATGGTTCGGCTGCACAATCTGGATTTAATACTCAATATGGTTCTTATAAATATGGAGACGACGAACGCTATTTTTCCGATAGATTTTATCATCATTTAAATTTTGTAGGCAAGTTATTTTCTCAAGTTAACTATAATCTTTCTTTTTCTCATCAATATCAAAAGAGGGAAGTCGAGCAGTATCGTTACAATATTACTTATAATGTTGAATCGAATAATACAACCGAGAAAGATCAATCGATGGAAGTTTTTTATGCTACAGGAACTTTTAGCGATTTTTTTAAGACTAAAAAATTTAATCTTCAACTGGGTTATGAAGCGGTAAATAATAACGGATTTGCTGTTGTAGATGAAGAAAATAATCAAACAAAAGAAGTTAGAGAATCTATAAATAATTTAGACTTTTTTGCGGTTTCAGAAATCAAGTTTTCCGATGTCTTTTCGCTTCGTTCAGGTGCAAGATATTCCTTTCAGTCTATGTTCGATAACCAATATGCAATTTCATTAGGTTTGCGTTTTTTATTGCCAAAGGAGTTCGAACTTAGAGCTTCTTT
The DNA here is from genome assembly GCA_014763515.1 of Flavobacteriaceae bacterium. Lineage (GTDB taxonomy): Bacteria > Bacteroidota > Bacteroidia > Flavobacteriales > Flavobacteriaceae > Flavobacterium. The sequence continues at coordinate 9,255 of JACXVH010000047.1, read as the reverse complement.
AGGAAAATCGTATCGAACACCAACTTTTCAAGAATTGTTTAGCCAAATTATTTTCGACGGACATTATTTCATTGGTAACGAAAATCTAATTCCAGAAACCAGCGCTTCTTATGAAGTAAATCTAAAAAAGCAAACGTCTTTAGGCGAAGATGTTAAAATGTTTAACCAATTAGCAATCGGTTTTTTAGATGTTAAAGATCGAATTACAAGTGCATTAACTGGTTTCGACAACGCTACTCCTATTTATGAATACATCAATATTAGCAAGTATCAAAGTATCAATTTTGCTTTAACTAATCAGTTGAAAACCAATAATTGGAAGTTTATGTTTGGAACTTCTTTAACAGGAATTTCGAGAGAAATAAACGATTTAGAGTTTCAATCTGATGATAAATTTTTATTCAATTTTAATTTGAATACCAATATTTCTTACATATTTCCAAAATGGAAAACCACTTTCTCAACCTATTATAAGTTTACAGGAAAAACCCAACGATATATCAGTTCAACAGATGGCTATGTATTATCTGAAATTGAACCTTATAGTTGGTTAGATGCTTCTGTAAGAAAAACATTCTGGGGAAATAAAATTGAACTTACTCTTGGTGCCAGAAATGTATTCAATATCGATAATATCAATCAAACCAATGTTAATCAAAGTGGTGGACATAGCGTTTCATCACAAGTATTACTAGCCTATGGCAGAAGTTATTTTTTAAAAGCAGTATATAATTTAAATTTTTAATAAACATGAAAAAGACATTTTACATTTTATCATTAGCAATTTTATCATTAGCATCATGTTCAAGTGATGATTCAAATTCAGCAACACCAATTACCACTGAAGCGACTACAAGTCCAAATGTTGGTGGACCAAATCAGCCCAATCAAGTTTTTGTTGATTTAAGTGCAAATTCAGAAACAGCTGTACAAAGAGATTCTTGGGATTTAGGTTTTTACTGTGGTAACGATTTTAGAGTAATTATAAACGGTGCAATAAGCATGGCAGTTAAGAAAACGACTTCTACAGATATTTCAGAGATTCAAACTGAAGATTCATCGGTTTCTGTAGGATACACAACATTGGCAAGTTTAGGATATGCCGATAATCCAACGGGAATTTTACAAGGTTCAGGTTCAGGAATTGGAACTGCAATTGCTGAAATTTCTACTGATAATACTCAAAATTTTGTGTATGTAGTAAATATGGGTTACGAAGTAAGTACAACAACTCCAGCAACAGGTTCAGTTTCTATGAATGGAGATAGTCGTGGTTGGAAAAAAATTAGAATTACAAGAATCGGAAGTAATTATGTGCTAGAATACGCCGATTTAGATGCTACAAATGCAGAAACAGTAACTATTTCTAAGAATTCTGATTATAATTTTAAGTTTTTTAATTTAGTTACAGCTCAAATTGTAAATGTTCAACCTAAAAAAACAGACTGGGATATTAACTTAACAGGCTTTACTAACTATGTAAACTATGGTTCAAATGTGTTGTATTTTTATTCAGATTTTGTTTCATCAAATATTTTAGGTGGAACCCAAGTTTATGAAGTTGTTGTATCTGACGCTTCTCAAACCGAAACAGAATTTGAAAATTTTGTTTTAGCCGATGTAGATAATACTCAATTTACAGCTTCATCTTCAGATCAAAGAATTATTGGTTCAAATTGGAGAAATGGTGGTGGACCAACATCTTTACCGAGTATAAAAGACGATCGTTTTTATATCATAAAAGATAACGATAATAATATTTATAAACTAAGATTTTTGGCAATGTCAAATGATGCTGGAGAAAGGGGAAATCCAACATTTACTTACAAAATATTGAATTAATATTTTTTGACATTGAGTTTTTTGTTTGTAAAGAAAAAGCTGTCTTTTTGAGACAGCTTTTATTTTTATACTAATTCATGTTTATGTTCTACTTGTTCTTTAATTGCGTTCCATAATTGAATGCGATGTTCTAAAGCTAAAATTGAAATTTCTTCAACTTCTTGCCATTTTTTATCGTCATTTCCACATAATTCTTCTATCATTTTCATAGCCATTGGACCATGTTCATCACCATCAAGTTCTATATGTCTTTCAAAATAATAAACCAATTTTGACAAATCGTTATCTGGAAAGTTTTGTTCAAATTCTTTTAAAATTTCTGTAAACATTGCCGGAATTAAATCTTCACGACCAAAGGTAAATGCAGCTGCAATTTGGTGTGGTTTACCTTCTTCAATTACTCTAAAAGTAAAGTCTAAAAACGCTTTTACTTTAGGATGTAAATTACTTTGTTTAATAGACACAAAGATATTCTGAGTAGCTTCAACATCGTTTAAAAAATCAATTACTACAGATGTATTTGCACCACAAGACTGCATAGCGTCAAGATACATTTCGTAATGACTTTTATGTGTGCCATCACTATCTAAATCGGTTTCTTCTGCTAAAACAATTTCATTAATTAAATAACGAACTTCAGGATTTCCAATTGGTATCCAAGGTGTTGTAGTACAGGTTAATGAGTTTTGCAAAGCTTTTAATAGCGACATAAAGTCCCATACGGCAAAAACATGATTTTCAGTAAAACAACGTAAATCGTCTATAGTCTTAATTTCATTGTAAAGGCTATGTTGTAAGAGCTGTTGCTTGTATGGCTCTATTTTTTGATGTATAATTTGGGTTTTCATAACAGTTCATTTTAGTATTTGTATTAGGTTAATTAAAAATTTACAAATACTATTCCAAAAGTAAAAATGCTTCGTCACATAACGAAGCATTTTATATAAATTTTATCTATTGTTGAATTATTTGAATGCAGGGAAGCCTGTAATATCCATTCCTGTAATTAACAAGTGAATGTCGTGAGTTCCTTCGTAAGTCACTACAGATTCTAAGTTCATCATGTGTCTCATGATTGAATATTCACCTGTAATTCCCATTCCGCCAAGCATTTGACGTGCATCACGAGCAATCGTTAACGCCATATCAACATTGTTTCTTTTTGCCATAGAAATTTGAGCAGAAGTAGCTTTTCCTTCGTTTCTTAAAATACCCAATCTCCAAGTTAACAATTGTGCTTTTGTGATTTCAGTAATCATTTCAGCTAATTTCTTTTGTTGTAATTGCGTAGCTCCAATTGGTTTGTCAAACTGAATTCTTTCTTTTGAATAACGTAAAGCAGTATCATAACAATCCATTGCTGCTCCAATCGCTCCCCAAGCAATACCATAGCGTGCCGAATCTAAACATCCTAGTGGTGCTCCTAATCCAGATTTGTTTGGTAGTAAGTTTTCTTTTGGAACTTTTACGTTGTCAAAAATAAGCTCTCCAGTTGCAGAAGCTCTTAACGACCATTTATTGTGTGTTTCAGGAGTTGAGAAACCTTCCATTCCTCTTTCCACTATTAATCCGTGAATTCTTCCTTCTTCGTTTTTAGCCCAAACTACTGCAATATCAGCAAAAGGCGCATTCGAAATCCACATTTTAGCACCATTTAAAAGATAATGATCGCCCATATCCTTAAAATTAGTTACCATTCCACCTGGATTTGAACCATAATCTGGCTCTGTTAAACCAAAACAACCAATCATTTCTCCAGTGGCTAATTTTGGTAAATATTTCATTCTTTGCTCTTCGTTTCCGTATTTCCAAATTGGGTACATTACCAAAGAAGACTGAACAGATGAAGTCGAACGTACACCCGAATCTCCTCTTTCAATTTCTTGCATGATTAATCCATAAGAAATTTGGTCTAATCCAGCACCACCATATTCTACTGGAATATACGGACCAAATCCACCAATTTCTCCCAAACCTTTTACGATTTGTTTTGGAAATTCTGCTCTTTGTGCGTATTCTTCAATAATTGGAGATACTTCTTTTTTTACCCAAGCACGTGCAGCATCACGCACCATTTTATGTTCGTCAGATAATAATTCGTCTAATAAATAATAATCTGGAGATTGAAATAAGTCTGGTCTCATATTTTTTTAAAAAGTGATTAGTAAAAAGTGATAAGTAATTAGATTAAGCTAACTACGAAATCGTTTGCAAAATTACAGAAACATTTTTAACAAATTATTCAACAAATGTTATATTTTTTTATTTCTAAAGCTTTATCCAGCTTTCGCAAGTCGCTTTTTTAAAAAGAGCTCCAACAAATTGCTCAATCTGGGCTAGGGTTACATCTTCAAATAGAACTCTTTCGTTAATTCGATGTATTCAGGAGTATAATTATGTCTAGAAATTTCAATGACTAACTCATCAATTAACGGAGTTTGTTCCATTCTACAAAAAGCTAATAAACTTCTTTTGATTTCCGATGTTGGCGTGCCTTTTACACGAGTAATTTTTAAAGGAAATAAATCTAATTCTTTACACATGGAAACAAATTGTTCTTCTTCTTTATGAGGAATAATCACAGAGAAAATTCCGTTATCCGAAAGTAATAAAGCAGCTGCTTCAATCAATTCTTCAAATGGTAAGGCGTCTTCAAATCTGGCTAAATCTCTCGAAGTATTATCAGATTTATAATCATCAGTATAAAAAGGAGGATTGGAAATAATTAAGTCGTATTCATCTTCAGGTTCGTCCACAAATTCATCCAAACCCGCATGAAAACAAAATAATTTATCGCCCCAAGGCGAAGCTTCAAAATTCTCAACGCATTGTTCGTAAGCATCTTCGTTAATTTCAATTGCATCGATTTGTTCAGCGTTACTTCTTTGGGCTAACATTAAAGACAAAATTCCAGTTCCAGCACCAATATCTAAAACATTATAAGGATTGTTAATTAACGGAGTCCAAGCGCCAAGCAAAACACCATCAGTGCCAATTTTCATAGCACAACGATCTTGATTAACGTGAAATTGCTTGAATTTGAACAAAATGAAAAAGGATTGAATTTAAACAATTAAAAAAAACTGTAATCTGTAAATTTTGACCGCAACTGTCGACTATTGCAAATACAAATCAACCAAGCCTTCTGGCGTAGTTAGTACTAGTTTTTTATCTTTTCTATTGACTTCAATAATAAAATGATCAATCATAGGAACTAAAATTTCAGTGCCTTTGTAGTCAATTTCAAAAAGAGGTTGTGCATTACTATCGTTTATTCTAACTATCGTTCCTATGAAACCAAGTCGAGTATCTTCTACTTCAAAACCTTCTATTTCATGGTAATAAAATTTATTACCATCTAATTTAGGTAATAACGAAAGTGGTAAATAAACTTCGCAGCCTAATATTTCATCAGCATCTTCTTCTGAATCAATATCTTCAAATTTAGTTCTTAAAAAATCACCTTTATGTAGCTGACTTTTTTCAATAAAAAATGGAACCAAATTTTTGTTTAGTTCAACAAAAACTGATTCCATATTTTCATAAACTTCGGGTTCATCGGTGTCCAAATAAATCAACACTTCACCCTTAAAACTGAATTTTTTTGCGATTTTGCCTAAATAAAAACAATCTTTTTTACGCATCAATCGCTATTTATTATGCTTCAGTTTCTTCGTTGTTGTTTTCTTCAACAGCTGGAGCTTCTTCAGTAGCAGCCTCTTCAGCAACTTCCTCAACAGCAGCCTCTTCTACTTTTGCAGCAGCACGCTTTTCGTTGTATTCTTTTTCAGCTTTTAAAGCTTTAGCTTTAGCTTCTTCTTTAGCATTTGCTAAACCATCTTTCTTAGCGTCAACTTTACTAGCTTTTTCGTCTAACCAAGTAGCTAATTTTGCATCAGCTTGTTCTTGAGTTAAAGCACCTTTACGAACTCCTCCATCTAAATGGTGTTTTAATAAAGCACCTTTGTAAGATAAAATTGCTCTTGCAGTGTCTGTTGGTTGAGCACCATTGTGTAACCATTGTACAGCGCTATCTAAGTTTAAATCGATAGTTGCTGGGTTAGTGTTTGGATTATAAGTTCCTAATTTTTCAAGGAATTTACCATCTCTTTTAGCGCGAGAATCCGCAGCTACAATCCAGAAAAAAGGCTTTCCTTTTTTACCGTGTCTTTGTAATCTAATTTTTACAGGCATAATCTTTTTGATTAAATTTGAGGTTCCCGACCTCGGTTATTGAGGGCACAAATATACAAAACTTTGTAATACAATAAAATATAAGTGTAAATATTTTATACAAGGTGGTAGTTTTTTAGAATAAAACATTTATTTTTGTTTTCCATAAAAATTTTAGCAAACACAACATGAAGAAAATTTTAGCTATAGTAGGTATTGCTTTGTTTTTTCAATCTTGTACTCAAGATTTAAAAGATAATAATCCGTCTTTTCAAGGTAAATTAAATAATAATTATTGGAGAGCCGATTATGCTGAAGCGCGTTCAAATGGTAGTGGTGGTTTCACGATTACTGCTTACACTCCTTATGAAGAGGTAACATTAGGAACGACATCAACAAATGCCGGAACTTATAATTTAGGTACAACTAATCAAGATAACTTTGCTAGTTATTATTATGATGATGAAGAAGTTGTTGAAGACTTTGAGACAAGTATTGTTTATGGGCCAGCTTTTAAAGTTAGTATAGTTAATGGAGGTACTGGTTATGTATTAAGCAACAGTGCAACTACTTTTTTTGATAATCCACAATTAAATCCTGGTGCAGGTTTAAGATTAGCTACTCAAGTAAATACTAATGGTAGAATTACTGCCGCTGATATTGTCTCTAGAGGTGATAATTATAAAGCAGGAGATGTAGTTAAGGTAACTGGCGGTAATTCAAATGCTCAAGTTAAAATTTTGAGTACTCAAAATAGTAATGGTGAAGTTAAGATCGAAAGTGTAGATGGAAATACTTTAACAGGGACTTTCAAATTTACTGCATCAGATTCGGAAGGAAATACATTAACAATTTCTGAAGGTATATTTTATAGAATTCCAATAGTACAATATTAAAAGAGCAAATTTAATATACAAAAAACCATCTCAAAGAGATGGTTTTTTTTTTTATTTCTGTTAATAACTTAAATTGGTCTGCTATCAATTAAAATGTATTTTTGAAAAAATCTTGTTAGCAAAGAATTTTTAATTTAACCCTTTGGATTTTACTGCCTTATGTTTTTAATTTTCGATACCGAAACTACTGGATTACCTAAAAGCTGGTCGGCCCCAATTACGGATACTGATAACTGGCCACGTTGTATTCAAATTGCTTGGCAATTACACGACGAGATGGGAAATCTTATCGAGCATCAAGATTATTTAGTAAAACCAGATGGATTTAATATACCGTATGATGCAGAACGAATTCACGGTATTTCAACTGAATTAGCACAAGAGCAAGGAATCACTTTAGCGGAAGTTTTAGAGAAGTTTAATATCGCATTGTCTAAGACCAAATATATTGTCGGACAAAACGTTGGTTTCGATGTCAATATTATGGGTTGTGAGTTTCATCGTTTAAACATTGCAACTGATTTATCTCAATTGCCAGTTTTAGATACATGTACTGAAACTACTGCTGAACTTCTAAAATTACCGGGTGGACGCGGAGGAAAATTTAAACTGCCAACATTAACCGAATTACACGAATATTTATTTGGAGTTCCATTTGCAGAAGCACATAATGCAACTGCCGATGTAGAAGCAACAACGCGTTGTTTTTTAGAATTAATTAAACGCGAAGTTTTTACTAAAGAAGAACTTGATGTAGCTCCAGATTATTTTATTCGATTTAGAGAAACACATCAATTTAAAAGCGGCTTCTGATGAAATTAGACGCAGACTTCAAAAAATTGAACAGGAAAGTCAACAAACAACTGTTTCTGAATCAGATAAAAAAGATTTAAGATTAGCGAAGTTTGCGCATCTTCATAATCATTCCCAATTTTCGGTTCTTCAATCCACGATTTCAATTCCTGATTTAGTTGCAGCTACTGCAAAACATAAAATGCCCGCTGTAGCATTAACCGACACTGAAAACATGATGGGCGCATTTCACTTCGTGAGTGCAGTAATGAATCATAATAAAGCGGCAAAAGCTAAAAATGAAGCGGCCATTGAGGCTGGTGAAGAACCAACAGAAGTTGAAATAAAACCTATTGTAGGTTGCGAATTATATGTTTGTGATAATCACTTAGACCGAACCAAAAAAGATAATGGTTACCAAATTGTGTTTTTAGCAAAAAATAAAAAGGGCTACCACAATTTGGCAAAAATGACTTCTATTGCATATACTGATGGTTTTTATTACGTGCCAAGGATAGACAGAGCGATTGTTGAGCAATACAAAGAAGATGTTATGGTTTTATCTGGGAATTTGTATGGTGAAATTCCGAGTAAAATTTTAAATATTGGTGAAAATCAAGCAGAAGAAGCTTTGCTTTGGTGGAAAGAGCAGTTTGGCGAAGATTTCTATTTGGAAATCATGCGACACAACCAAGAAGATGAAAATCGTGTCAACCAAACGTTAATCTCCTTTTCACAAAAGCATAATATCAAATTAATTGCAACAAACAATACATATTACTTAGATAAAGAAGATGCTAATGCGCACGATATTTTATTGTGCGTAAAAGATGGCGAGAAACAAGCTACGCCAATTGGTCGCGGACGTGGTTATCGTTACGGATTGCCCAATCAAGAATACTATTATAAGTCGGAAGAAGAAATGAAAAAACTTTTTTCCGATTTACCAGATGCAATTATCAATATTCAAGAAATTATTGATAAAGTAGAAACCTATTCGTTGTATCGCGATGTTTTACTTCCAAAATATGATATTCCTGCCGAATTTGTAAATCCAGAAGATGCTGTTGATGGTGGAGTGCGAGGTGAAAATGCCTATTTACGTCATCTTACAATGGAAGGTGCAAAACGAAGATACGGCGAAATTACGCCAGAAATTCAAGAACGTTTAGATTTCGAATTATTGACGATTTCAAACTCAGGTTATCCTGGTTATTTCTTAATTGTTCAAGATTTTATTGCCGAAGCCCGTAAGATGGATGTTTCTGTTGGTCCAGGTCGTGGTTCTGCAGCAGGTTCTGCAGTTGCCTACTGTTTAGGTATTACAAATATTGATCCTATTAAATATGATTTACTTTTTGAGCGTTTCTTAAATCCTGATCGTGTATCGATGCCCGATATTGATATCGATTTTGATGATGAAGGTCGAAGTCGCGTTATGGATTATGTAATTAATAAATACGGAGCCAATCAGGTTGCGCAAATTATTACCTATGGTAAAATGGCTACCAAATCGGCTATTCGAGATACTGCACGTGTACTTGATTTGCCT
>JACXVH010000375.1 GCA_014763515.1 Flavobacteriaceae bacterium | reverse complement strand
TTAATCAGTTCTTAACTATTTTTGAAAAAAGGGTTCAACTTTAATTAAAAAGTCAAACCCCATTATTTTTTCTACTTACACAGTTTATGTTATAGTACCAAAAAGCCACTCAAAAGAGTGGCTTTTTTTATTTGAATTTATTTTGATTTTGTGATCTTATTCTTTTTTCTTTTTCCCGCCAAGTAAACCATTTAAAGCGTTTTTAACACCGTCTTTAATTTGTTCTTTTGGTGCAGTTGTAGTTGAGGTTTTAGTCGTATCTGTAGTACTAGTTAAGTTAGAAGTAGTAGAGTTATTGTTACTTCCTCCTAATAAATTACTCAACGCACCTGTTCCTTGATTAATTAATTTGTCTTTTTGCATTTTAACTAATTGAGTAACAAGGCTAGTAGTTGCAGCTTTTAAATCGGTTTTTACTGCTGGACTTGTAAAACTTCCTGTTAGGTTTGCTGTTACAGGAACACTTTCTATTTTTTGTTGATCAGCAGGTGTTAATTTCGATATTAATGAGGTAACTTCTGTTCCTAAATATTTTGCTGGTACATCAAACTTTACATCATAATTCATACTTTGATCAAAACCATGCGTTCCACCAATAGTCATGTTAATATCTTCGTATTTTAAATTCATTGGTTTTAACGCTACTTTTCCATCTTTGAAAGAAAGTGAAGCTTTAACATCGTTTAAATTTAATTTGCTAATATCTACAAACTTAACATTTGAACTTAATGAACTCAGTAGTTTCGAATTACTTTCGTTAATTGAAGTCGATAATAATTGCCCCACTAAATCACCAGAAATAGTTTTTAGATTTGGTGTCATATCTTGTGTTAAGTCACCAGAAAGTTTAATAGTAGAGTTTAATTTACCATTAATAGTATTTGCAATAGGAGCAATACTTTTTAACATATCTAATTGAGTAAACGATTCGGCAATGTTAACCGCATTTAATCCTAAATCCATATTGAATTTTGGCGTATTTCCTTTCGTAGAAACTGTTCCTGTTAATCCTATATTTCCACCAAAAATATCCATTTTTAAATTTGAAAGCGTTACTGCTTCATCTTTAATAGCTAAGTTTCCAGAAACATTTTTTAAGTTCAAATTATCATAAACAACAGTTCCAGCTTTTGCAGTTAAAGAACAATCTAAAAATGAAGGAATTTTTACGGCTTCAGTAGTTTTTTTACCTTCATCGTTTGTTGTAGTTGTTGGAGACATAAAATCAGCAACTACAAATTTTGTAGAATTCATATTGAAGTTTCCTTTTAGAACTTGCTTTTTGAATAAGAA
>JACXVH010000046.1 GCA_014763515.1 Flavobacteriaceae bacterium | reverse complement strand
ATGATTAATCCAGGAATGCCATCGCCTTCTCCATGAATCACTCGGAAAGCATCTGTTTCATTTACATCCAATAATTTAGTTCGTAATTCCCAAGCAGCTTGAAATTTTTCAACCCAAAAGTTTTCGGTAAATTGCTCTTTTCCGAAAGTCAATAATCGAACCACTATACTTCCTCTGTCGCTAAAAAAACCTGTACCTAAATGTTTTTGATTGTTATCTACAACATCTACTAATTGTCCGTCTTCTAGTTCTTCAGTAACGCCATAAACAGCACCACTAAATACCCATGGATGTCTTCTTAGTATTGACTTTTCTTTACTCGATTTTAAAATTACTTTTGGATTCATTTTTTGATTTGAAAATAAAAAAATTTGAAAATTTGAAGATGAAACTTACTAATTAGCTCATTTTCAAATTCTCAAATTTTCAAATTGAATAATTTATGTTAGTCTAAAATCATCTCAGGATTTTTTACACAACCTACACCTGTTAAAGGTAACGAACAACGTTTTAAAAGTTTTGATTCTCCAGCTTTATTAACGTGCATCATAGCCACGATGATATTTTCTGCAGAAGCTACTAAATCCATAGCACCACCCATTCCTTTAACCATTTTTCCAGGAATTTTCCAGTTGGCAATATCACCATTTTCAGAAACTTCCATAGCTCCTAAAATCGTTAAATCTACTTTTTGTGAGCGAATCATTCCGAAGCTAAAAGCAGAATCGAAGAAACTTGCGCCTGGCAATGTAGTAATCGTTTGTTTTCCTGCATTAATAATGTCGGCATCTTCTTCTCCTTCATAAGGAAAGGGACCCATGCCTAAAACTCCATTTTCTGATTGAAATTCTACGGATATATCTTCACGAACAAAGTTGGCAACTAATGTAGGAATACCAATTCCAAGATTTACATAGTAGCCATCTTTTACTTCTTTAGCAATTCGTTTTGCGATTTGATTTTTATCTAAAGCCATTTTAATTTGATGATTTGAAAATTTGATGATTTGAAAATTATTTATTTTTTGATGATGATATAATCTTCGAAATTATCAAATTGATTGATTTTAATTTGTTTAATAGTTCTTCACTTGGATTTGGATAGAATTCTGATTTCATACAAAGTTCTAACCAATATTGTAATTCATCTGCTTCTTTTGCTGAAATTTTAAACTTATGAATGAAATCAGCTTTACTTTCTGCATTTTGAGCTTCTTTAATATTTGCTCCAATTGAAGTTCCACATCTGAAAATTTGAGAAGCCATTTCAAAACGGTTTGTAATTTTTCCTGCTCCTGCCATAGGCGCATTGAAGTTACGTGCTGTTCCTTTGAATATTAAATTACCTGCTTCGTCACCTTTCCATGCTTTAACGATTGCGAAATCAGCTTTAAAAGCATGTTCCAAAATGTGCATTTTTCCGTTAAATTCTCGAACTTCTTTTCCTTCGGCTACTTCAGTTCCGTAACCAGCAGGAGTAAAGAAGGCTGGGATTCCAGCTTGAGCAGCACGACATTTTTCTGCTAATGTTCCTTGAGGTGTTAGTTCCACTTCTAATTCACCAGAAAGCATTTGGCGTTCAAATTCTGCATTTTCTCCTACATAAGAAGAAATCATTTTTTTAATTTGTCTTTTCTGTAATAATAAACCTAATCCAAAATCGTCGACACCAGCATTGTTTGAAATGCATGTTAAGTTGTTAACTTCCATTTGAACTAGTTGAGCAATACTGTTCTCAGGGATACCACAAAGTCCGAAACCACCAAGCATGATAGTCATTCCACTTTCGATACCTTCTAAGGCTTCTTGAACAGAGTTTACTTTTCGGTTAATCATAATATGTTTAGTTTGTTGTTTTTAAAAATCGAATTCTTCTAAATCTGGTTCATCAATAGCAGTTGTGTCAACTTCTTTTTTCCAACAATCTACTTTTATTGATAAATCTTTTGGTCTTTCAAAAGCACCTCTTGAAACCGTTAAGTTTTCGTCTTTGTAACATTTATCCATAAACAGTCCCCAGATAGGTAAAGCCATTGTAGCTCCTTGTCCGTATAAAGTTTGTCTGAAATGGGCTGAACGATCTTCGTTTCCTACCCAAACACCAGCAACTAAATTTGGTACCATTCCCATGAACCATCCATCGGAGTTGTTTTGAGAAGTTCCCGTTTTACCTGCTATAGGATTCGTAAAAGCATATTTATATTGTGTTAAACCACTTACTCCTCCCCAGCGTAAACGTTGACCAGTTCCAGATTCGGTAACACCCTCTAATAATTTTACAATTGCATAAGCCACGTCTCTATTCATGACGTCCTTACTTTCTGGAACGATTTGGTCTAGTACAACTCCATTTTTGTCTTCAATTCTAGTGATGAAAGTTGGTTTTACATAAACGCCTTGGTTTGCAAAAGTGCTAAAAGCACCAACCATTTCTTCAACAGTAATTTCTACTGCTCCAAGTGCAATAGCTGGACGCGCTGGAATTTCTGATGTTACTCCCAAATCATGCACCATATCGACAACAGATTTAGGCCCAACACGATCCATTAATTTAGCAGAAACCGTGTTAACTGAATTTGCTAAAGCTTGTTTAAGAGTAATCATTCCTCGAAACTTACCGTCTGAGTTTCTTGGAGACCAAGCTTGATCAATTCCCCATTTCCCTTTTGGCATAGTAAATGGGCCATCTATAATAGAATCACATGGCGACATACCCAATTGTTCAATTGCGGTTGAATAAACAAAGGGTTTGAATGTAGAACCTACTTGACGAGCCCCTTGACCAACGTGATCGTATTGAAAATATTTATAATTAATTCCTCCAACCCATGCTTTTATTTGTCCTGTTTGAGGTTCCATTGCCATCATTCCAGTTTGTAAGAAATGCTTATAGTAACGTATAGAGTCTCTAGGAGTCATAATGGTATCGCGTTCACCTTTCCATGTGAAAATTTTCATTTCGGTTTTTACATCGAAAGATTTTATAATTTCTTCCTCCGATTTTCCTTCATCTTTCATTAAGCGCCATCTTTCCGAACTTTTCATAGCGCGATTCATAATTCTATCTGTTTCTTCAGTAGTAATATTTAAGAAAGGTGCATTTTTGTTTGATTTAGCTAAATCGAAAAATTTGTTTTGTAGAATAGGCATATGTTCAGCTACAGCTTCTTCTGCATATTGTTGCATTTTAGAATCAATAGTTACATATATTTTTAATCCATCTCTATAAATATCATATTCAGAACCATCTTCTTTTGGGTGATCTTTCACCCATTTTTTCATATAATCACGAAGGTATTCTCTAAAATAAGTAGCATTTCCTTCTTTGTGACTTTCTGGTTTGAAGTTTAAATGAATAGGATCTTTACTTAATTTAGCTTTTTCTGCTTCAGTAATAAATCCTCCTTTTACCATTTGTCCTAAAACAGTGTTTCTTCTATTAAAGGCATTTTTCTCTTTTTTCTTCGGATTATAAAGAGAAGGATTTTTAAGCATTCCTACTAAAACAGCTGATTCTTCTACAGTTAAATTTTTAGGTTCTTTATTAAAATAGATTTTAGCAGCAGAACGAATCCCAACAGCATTGTATAGAAAATCTACTTCGTTAAGATACATTGCTAAAATTTCTTGTTTTGTGTATTGACGCTCTAAACGAACTGCAATAACCCATTCTTTTACTTTTTGCAGAATACGCATTACAATATTTTTTGAGCCTTCTCCGTGGAATAATAATTTAGCTAACTGTTGTGTAATGGTACTGGCACCACCATCTGTTCCTAGTTTTACGACCGCCCTTATGGTACCTCTGCCATCTATACCAGAATGTTCGTAAAAGCGTTCGTCTTCTGTAGCAACTAAAGCATTTACTAAATGAGGTGGTAAATCTTGAAACTTAACAGGAACTCTGTTTTCGGCATAGAATTTACCAATTACTTCTCCATCTGAAGAAATAATTTCAGTAGCAATATTTGAATCAGGATTCTCTAATTTTTCGAAACTTGGCATTGATCCTAACAAGCCCCATGAAGCAAAAAGGAAAAGTAGTATTACGAAACCAACACCACCAAAAAATATTTTCCAAAATGTTTTCACATACTTAGAAAAATCTGAATTTTCAGTTTTTTTTACAGCCATATTTTATTTTGTTTTTTCAATTCTAAAGCCTACTTCAGTTACACCATCTACCTTATCCATACCGGTAATTGAACCAGTTTCGCGTAAAGCATGAACAATTTCTATTTGGTATTTTCCAGATTTTTTAAATTTAAAATTTTCTTGATACCAAAGTTTACTTTCTTTAACATCTGAAAAACCTTCTCCCATTAATTTACCATCGGGAAATGCCATTTGATATTCTAAGGTATCAATTTTCATTTCGTTTTTTGGGTTTTTTAAGCTAACAATAACAAACAAATTATTAAACGGAAAATCCTTATTGTTTCTTACATTTAAGAACAAATTATAAGGGTTTATAGTATCGGTTTGTTCAAAATCAAATCGAATTGTATCATTTTTAGACCAAGAACCATCTAGTTTATGATATTGATCAAATACTTGATTGTTATCACATGAAATTAAAATTGTTCCAAGGATAACTAATAACCACAAATAACTATTGTTTTTTATTTGCATTTGTATTAGTGTTTTTTTGATTTGAAGGTTTTTTATTGTTGTTATTGTTATTTGGATTAGGTTTACGCTTCTTATTTCGATTATTTTTCTTTTTAGGCTTATCGAATCTATTTAAGTCGTCTTGACCAACAGCATTTTGGAAGTTTTTAGGTTCCTCTTTTGTAGTTTCATTTACAAAATCTTCAATAGCGGAAACAGGTTTGTTTTTCTTGTTTTTTTCGAGCATTTCTTTCACTTGAGCGACACTCAAAACATACCAATGAGCAGGTTGATTTTCGTAAGAAAACCACATTAATTCTTTGAAAATATCAACTTTTTGGCAAACTGCTGTTCCTTTCTCAGTTTTAATTTTTGTTTCTAAATCAGGAAAGCTTTGTAATGCATCTAAATAGGTGTCTAATTCATAATTTAAACAACACTTTAACTTGCCACATTGTCCTGCTAATTTTTGTGGATTCAATGATAATTGTTGGTAACGAGCTGCAGAAGTGTTTACGCTTCTAAAATCGGTTAACCATGTCGAACAACACAATTCGCGTCCACAAGAACCAATTCCTCCTAGTCTTGAAGCCTCTTGGCGGAAACCGACTTGTTTCATCTCAACTCTAATGCTAAATTCTCGAGCAAAATCTTTAATCAATTGACGAAAATCTACGCGATCATTAGCAGTATAGTAAAAAGTTGCTTTTGAACCGTCTCCTTGAAATTCAACATCAGAAATTTTCATTTCTAGATTTAAAGCAATAGCTAATTCTCTAGCACGCATGCGTACTGGCTCTTCTCTTTTTCTAGCTTCACTCCAAATATCAATATCTTTTTGTGTTGCTTTTCGGTAAATTTTTAAAAGTTCAGCATCTAAAGCTACTTTCTTTTTCTTCATTTGAACTTTAACTAATTCACCTGCCAAAGATATAATTCCGACATCGTGACCTGGAGATGACTCTGTTGCCACTATATCTCCTATAGATAGGCTAATTCTTTCATGGTTTCTATAAAAGTCTTTTCTTCCGTTCTTAAAACGAACTTCCACCACGTCGAATGATTCTTGACCTTGTGGTAAACTCATATTTGATAACCAATCGAAAACCGTTAATTTGTTGCAGCTTCCGGTGCTGCAAGAACCATTATTATTACATCCTTTAGGAGCGCCATCTTGCGTTCCTGAGGAACAATTTGTACATGCCATAGTTTCAATATATATAGATCGTTCCTTAAGTGGAACTACTTGTCAAAAGTGTATTTTGTGTGTAAAGATAATACAAATTTGTGAATGGTTTAAAAAGAAAAACCTGCTTTCATTTATAACGAAAACAGGTATTCAAATAGTATTTTATGAGTATTTTTTAGGTTTCTTTAACCGATATAATATTTACCGGACAAGCTTTTTCTGCCAATTCACAAGCTTCTACAATGGTATGATCTGGTGATTTTAAGGTGTGAAATCCTTTAGTATTAACCGATTTCATCAAAACCGTTTTTCCGTCTTTTTTAGACATTTGGAATTGGTTAGGGGCAAATTCAACACAATAATTGCAACCTATACATTTATCTCTTTGTAACGTGATAATTACCATTATGCTTCTACAATTTTATAAAGTTTGTCTGAGAGTCTTATTCTAAAGGGCAATTTTAAAGTTAAACTATCTCCTTTGGTTGCTTTTTCAGAAGCTTCATCATTTACCATCATATCTTCGATGACCAATTCTTGTACGCCTGTTGTTGGACCCGTAATTAAAACTTTATCTCCTTTTTTAATATCGTAAGCTTCAATTTTAAATTCGGCTATGCTCGATTTTGGGAAATAATGCATTCCTTTTCCAATGTACACTTTTTTTTGTGTTGCATTGCTTCCAGGATCTTTACTCCATTCGCCTAATTTTTGCCCCAAATAATATCCACTCCAGAAACCTCTGTTGTAAACTGTATTTAAAGCTTCCATCCATTCAGCTACTTTTTCTTGTGAAAATGTTCCGTCATAATACGAATCGATAGCTTCTCTATACGTTTTGATAACGGTTGCTACATATTCTGGAGCGCGACCGCGACCTTCAATTTTTAAAACTTTGATTCCTGAATCAATTACTTGGTCTAAGAAATCAAGTGTACACAAGTCTTTTGGAGACATCATGTATTCGTTATCAATCTCAATTTCAAAACCACTTTCTTGATCGATAACGGTGTATTTTTTACGACAATTTTGTTTGCAAGCCCCACGATTAGCTGAAGAATTATGTGAATGTAAACTCAAATAACATTTGCCTGAAACCGCCATACATAAAGCACCATGACCGAAAATTTCGATTTCTACTAAATTTCCACTAGGTCCTTTAACTTGTTCTTTTTCAATTTGTTCTGTTATTTTCTTTACTTGACGTAAGCTCAATTCGCGAGATAGTACAATTGTATCGGCAAACATGGCGTAAAACTTTACCGTTTCAATGTTGGTTACATTTACTTGGGTCGAAATATGAACTTCCATGCCAATGCTTCTAGCAGTCATAATTACCGCTTGGTCTGAAGCTATTACCGCTGTAATATTGGCTTCTTTAGCTTTGTTTAAAAGTGTTTTTACAATCGACAGATCATGATCGTAGATAATTGTATTTAAAGTAAGGTAGGTTCTAACATTCTTTTCTTGACAACGACGCGCTATTTCTGGTAAATCGTCCAAGACAAAATTGATAGAAGCGCGAGCACGCATATTTAATTGCTCTACACCAAAATAAACTGAATCACATCCGTTGTCTAAAGCTGCTTGTAAGGATTCAAAATTACCAGCAGGTGCCATTAATTCTATTTTTCCTTTAGAAGTCATTATTTCTTTATTATTTTAAACAATTTATCTGATTTTCTAATTTTGAAAGGTAATTGAATAGTTACTTTATCGTTCGTTCTTGCCAAGCTACTTTCTACTCCATTTACCAACATTTTTTCAAGTGTAAATTCAACTTCACCAGTTGTTGGGCCAGAAATTAGCAAGACGTCTCCAATGTTAATTTCTTTATTCGTTAATCTAAATAAGGCAACTTGTGATTTAGAATAATAATGTTCACCATTACCCACCAAAACTTTCTTTACAGCAATTTTTTTTCGAATAGGTAAATCATCTTCAGGTTTTGCTTTAGCTAAAACTACATCGGACATGTTTCCAGAGTGTTTAAACTTTAAAGCATGAGATTTTCCTTTTTTGAATATTTTATTGCTATTACTTTGTCCTTTTCTTAATTTGATTTGTTCTACTAATGGTAAATGAATGATTTCTTGGCATTCTGAAGAGCAACAATGTTCCATTTTGGCAGCACATTCATCGCATTGAATAAACAACAAGTGGCATCCGTCGTTAGCACAATTAGTATGTGTATCGCAAGGTTTTCCACATTGGTGACATTGAGAAATGATGTCATCGGTAATTCTTTCGCCTAGACGATTATCGAAAACGAAATTTTTACCAATGAATTTACTTTCTAAATTTTCTGCTTTTACCTGACGAGCATATTCAATAACACCGCCTTCTAATTGATATACATTTTTAAAACCTTGATGTTTAAAGTAAGCCGAAGCTTTTTCGCAACGAATTCCTCCGGTGCAATACATCAACAGGTTTTTAGACTCTTTGTAATCTTTTAGTTGGTCGTTAATAATGGGCAAACTTTCGCGGAAGGTATCAACATCGGGTGTGATAGCGCCTTTAAAATGTCCCACTTCGCTTTCATAATGGTTACGAAAATCAACTACAATGGTATTTGGATCTTCTAATAATTGATTGAATTCATTCGCTTTTAAGTGAATTCCTTTGTTGGTTACATCAAAAGTAGCATCGTCTAATCCATCAGCAACGATTTTATGACGTACTTTTATAGTTAACTTTAAAAAAGAATGATCGTTTTGTTCGCGAGCCACATTTAATCGAATGCCACGCATGAAATCATATTCTTCTAAAGTATTTCTGAACGCTTCAAATTGATCGGCAGGAACACTCATTTGAGCATTAATTCCTTCGTGAGCAACATATATACGACCTAGAGCTTCTAAAGGATTCCAAGCTAAGAATAATTCGTCGCGAAATTGTTGTGGGTTTTCAATTTTGGCATACGCATAGAACGAGAGTGTGATTCTTTCTTTTCCCGCTTCATCAATTAAACGGGCACGTTCTTCTGCGCTTAAAGTGTTGTACAGTTGCATGCTATAACTTTTAAGTGAGAAATTAATTTTGAATTTTAAATGGAAAAATTCGGTTGCAAATATACAGCTATTTTTTGAAGTAAAAAATGTAACTATTTGTAAATGAAACAACTGATTTATAATTAGTTGGTTCTATTTTTGTTGTTAATAACATTTCGATGAATTAATAAAAAAAAGAATTATTTTTACGCAAAATATTTTTATTATGAGTTCAGATAAAGAAGCCAAATTAAAAGCCCTTCAATTAACGTTAGACAAATTAGACAAAACTTACGGTAAAGGAACTGTAATGAAAATGGGAGATTCTGCCGTAGAAGAAGTAGAAACTATTTCTTCGGGCTCTCTAGGATTAGATATTGCTCTTGGAGTAAATGGATATCCAAAAGGTAGAATCATCGAAATTTACGGACCTGAATCGTCAGGTAAAACAACGTTAACCTTACACGCCATTGCTGAAGCTCAAAAAGCAGGTGGAATCGCAGCATTTATTGATGCAGAACACGCTTTTGATCGTTTTTATGCAGAAAAATTAGGAGTTGATATTGATAACTTAATTATTTCTCAGCCTGATAATGGGGAACAAGCCTTAGAAATTACCGAAAGTTTAATTCGTTCGGGAGCAGTTGACATCGTTGTTATTGACTCTGTGGCTGCCTTAACACCTAAGAGTGAAATTGAAGGCGACATGGGAGATAGTAAAATGGGATTACATGCTCGTTTAATGTCGCAAGCATTACGTAAGTTAACAGGAACAATACATAAAACAAATTGTACGGTTTTCTTCATCAACCAGCTGCGTGATAAAATTGGTGTAATGTTTGGAAACCCTGAAACAACTACTGGTGGAAATGCTTTAAAATTCTACGCTTCGGTTCGTGTTGATATTCGTAAATCATCTCAAATTAAAGATGGTGACAATGTAATTGGTAACAGAGCAAAAGTAAAAATTGTTAAAAATAAGGTTGCTCCACCTTTTAGAACGGCTGAATTTGACATTATGTATGGAGAAGGTGTTTCTAAAGTGGGAGAAATCCTAGATTTAGCTGTTGATTATGAGATTATAAAGAAAAGTGGATCATGGTTTAGCTATGGAGACACTAAACTAGGTCAAGGTCGAGACGCAGTGAAATCATTGATAAAAGATAATCCAGAATTGATGGAAGAATTGGAGATCAAAATAAAAGACTATCTTAAAGCACAAGCTTAAAATTAAATCCCGAAAATTTTTCGGGATTTTTTTATTAAATTAACGCAACCTTTTAAATAAAACCGCATCTTTAAAATAGAGTTATTAAAGAATGAGAAGATTAATTTTATTATTAGTTTTATTGGCTGCATTTATTAGTTGTAGTCCCAATGATGATACACCAAGATTTCATTTAGAATTGGTGCCAGCTGTTTCAGTTGAAATGCCTGATTCTTTTGAATTAGGAGGTGTTTACACGATTACTGTTTGGTATAACAGACCAACAACCTGTCACTTTCCTGATGGTTTTTATTATGAGAGTAATTTAAATGAAAGGACTTTTGCAGTACAAAATATTGTAGAAGAAAAAAGTGGGTGTACTGATTTAACAGAGGAATTAATAAGCGATACTTTTAATTTTAAAGTATTGAGTAATGGCAGTTATGTATTTAAATTCTGGACAGGTGTAGATTCAGAAGGAGCAAATACTTTTATAGAGAGGGAGATACCAGTTTATTAATTTTTTTGACAATTGATACTTGAGCAAATTATACATGAATGCAAGGGCGGAAATAGAAAGGCACAAGAGCAAATATACAAACATTTAAGTTCAAGTATTTTTGCAGTGTGTCTTAAATATTCGCGCAATTATGAAGAAGCTCAAGATAATTTTCAAGAAGGTTTTTTGTTAATTTTTGACAAAATAGAACATTATCAGTTTAAAGGTTCTTTTGAAGGATGGGCAAAAAGAGTTGTAATTAACTATGTTTTACAACAATATCGGAAGAAAGGGATTTTTGAAATAATTTCAGAAAACATGCCCGATCAAGAGGATGTTGAAGTTGATGATGATTCAGTTTCTGTTGAGTTTTTAACAAAAATAATTCAAGAATTACCAGATCGTTATCGTTTGGTTTTTAATCTTTATGTAAT
>JACXVH010000374.1 GCA_014763515.1 Flavobacteriaceae bacterium | reverse complement strand
CAAGGAACTACTGGTTTAACACAAGCTGAAATTGGAAATGGATTAAAAGAAGCTTTAAATAATGGAATTAGCAAACAAGTTTCTAAATTAACTGCAACAGATGGTTTCTTTAAAAATGAAGCAGTAAAAATTTTACTACCTGAAGAATTACAAAAAGTAGATAAAACTTTGCGTGATTTGGGAATGAGCAAATTAGCTGATGAAGGTTTAAAAGTAATTAATAGAGCTGCCGAAGATGCTGTAAAAGAAGCTACTCCAATTTTTGTTGATGCGGTAAAACAAATGACTTTTAACGATGCTAAAAATATTTTACTTGGAAACGATAGCGCTGCTACTTCCTATTTACAAAACACTACTTCAAAAGCATTGTACGCAAAATTTAATCCAGTTATTAAAAACTCATTTGCTAAAGTAGGTGCCGATAAAATTTGGAATCAAATTATAACAAAATATAACTCAGTTCCCTTTGTAACTAAAGTGAATCCTGATTTAACAGATTACACAACTAACAAAGCAATGGATGGTGTTTTTAAAATGATTGCTGTTGAAGAGAAAGATATACGAAATAATTTTGCTTCTCGAACATCTGATTTATTGAAAAAAGTATTCGCTTTACAAGATTAATTTACTTCTTGTAGTTAATTTTTTACAATGAAAACGTTTTCGTAAATTTTTAATAATCATTAAGTTATAAATAACAATTTATTAACATAACCTATTGAAAAATAAGCGGATATTTGCATCATAATAATAAATGATTTTCTCATTTTGGTTAGGGTTAGTTAAAAAATCAGCTTCGGAATTGTCGCCGAAGCTTTTTTTATGCAATTTTGTGATGAATTGCCTTGAAATATTCGAATGCTTTTACTAATCGAGAGCCGTACCAAGAAAACATTTCTCCATCTACAAAAATAGTTTTGGCATGATGTGTAAAACGTCCAATTTCAAAGGCATGTTCGTCTTTAAAAGGAAAAGGTTCTGAAGATAATAAAACTAAATCGGGATCGCCTTCTAGTCTAATTTTTTTCAACTCAATTTCAGGATAACGACCTTCTTTTGTTTCATAAATATTAGTAAACTTATTAAGTTTCAATAGTTCATTAATAAAGGTATTGTTTCCAGCCACCATATAGGGATTTGCCCAAATAAAATAAGCTGCTTTATTTTCCTTTTTATCTTTTATGAAATTTTTAAAATCTTGTAAACCAAAATTAATTTTGTCGATCCACTTTTTAGCTTCTGTTCGCTTATTAAATAATTCGCCAAAATCGTGAATCATTTTAGCATTATCTTCAAT
>JACXVH010000373.1 GCA_014763515.1 Flavobacteriaceae bacterium | reverse complement strand
TAATTTTTACCAGTAGGTAATTTTACACGTAACCATTTTGGTTTAGGTTCTCTTGGTGGGAATACATTTTCAACTACATTTTCCATTTAAAGCAAATTTTGTCCTGCAAAGATACAATATGAAAGTCAGAATTTAGAATTTAGAATTTAGAAATTTACAACATGGGTTTGGGCGTGTCCTTTCAGGTCGGGCTATACGCACTCGCTTTTTGCAAAGCAAAAGAGCTCAAACAAATGCTACTATCCCTCACGTGTTATTCATCTACAAAATCCAAATCAGTATTATGCGTTTCTGGAATAGAAAGCGTTGCGTAGATGGCAATAACAAAAACTACTATGCCTACAATTGCTGAAGCGTAAATTACCCCTAAACTTGGTTTTAGTAAATCAAAACTAATCAACATTACAGGTAACATTCCTCTAACCATGTTAGGAATGGTCGTGGCAGCAGTGCTTCTGATGTTGGTTCCAAATTGTTCTGCGCCAACCGTAACAAACATTGCCCAATAACCCGTTCCCAGTCCAAGCCAAGCACAATAAAAGTAATACCAGTTTTCCGACGTTGTGCCACCAAATAGCATTAGAACTACGCCAACGATAGTAAACAACATCATATAAAAAATCGCTTTTTTCCGTGAATGCAAAGCATGCGAAATAAATCCGCTGGCAAAATCACCAATTGATATTCCTATATAAGCCCACATAATCGCTTTTCCCGGGTCTATATTTTCAATACCAAAAGCTGGAGCAAATTGATTGCCCATTACAGCTAAAATTCCAATGCAAAACCATGTGGGTAAGCCAATAGCGATGCATTTTAAATATTTTATAAATCGGGTAGTGTTTGAAAAAAGCAAGAAGAAATTTCCTTTTTGTATGTTGCTGTCGGTTTCAATTTCTTTATAAATTCCCGATTCTACTACACTAATTCTTAGGAATAAAAGTAACAATCCAAGTCCGCCACCTACAAAATACGCAATTGTCCAATCGCCAGCTAATTCAACCGTTAAGTTGGCTACTACAGCTCCTAATAATCCAAAACCAGCAACAATGGAAGTTCCTATGGCGCGAAGTTCTTTTGGTAATGACTCTGAAACTAAAGTAATTCCTGCACCTAGTTCACCAGCTAAACCAATTCCTGCAATAAAACGAAGTAATGCATAAGTAGTTACTATGTTTTCTTGTTGAAAATGTGGTAAAAATCCACAAGCAATATTGGCTAACGAATACACCAAAATAGAACCAAATAAAACAGAAAGACGCCCTTTTTTATCGCCAAAAATTCCCCATAAAATTCCGCCTAAAAG
>JACXVH010000045.1 GCA_014763515.1 Flavobacteriaceae bacterium | reverse complement strand
CCAATTTTTTTATCATCGCCGTGGTAACCAAATGCCATGTGAGATGGAAATAAAAAAGTAACGGTTTCGCCTTTTTTCATCAATTTAATTCCATCTTGTAATCCTGTAATGATTTCTTGTTTATCTACATAATATTGTTGCGGACGATTTTCGTCTTTTGTGTAGATAATTTTATTCAACATATTTTTAACTTCATAATCAAAAAAAGCAATGTCGCCTCTTTTTGGAAACGGAGTAGAATCGTTAACTTTTGTAATATATTTGTACCAATATCCTTTATTTGAAGCTACATAACTATTGATACTATCTTTTTTGATGATCTCACTAATTAATTTTTCTTCATTAGCAATCAATTGTTTATTTCTAGCAATTGATTCTTTTATAAAATTGTTTGAAGTATATGATATAGGTTTTCTTGCCTGCTGCTTAGAACAAGAAGTAAATAGTGTTAATGCTATAAGGGCAATAAGCAATTTTTTCATTTAAGATTGTTTTTCTTTTGCTAAGTTAGCAATAAATTGGTTTACAGTTTCTTCTAAATTTGAAAAAGATTTTCCTCCAGCAGCGTTCATATGTCCACCACCGTTGAAATATTTTCTTGCAAATTGGTTTACATCATAATCGTCTTGAGAACGGAAAGAAATTTTAATAATTCCTTCGTCTTTATTTTCAATAAAAATGGCAGTTACGAAAACATCTTTTATAGTTAAACCATAGTTTACAATTCCTTCAGTATCACCTTTTTGGTAATTAAATTCGTTTAATTCATCTTGAGATAAAGTAATATAAGAGGCATTAAATTCAGGGAGTAATTTTAGGTTTTGAAGCGCTCTTCCTAATAATTGTAATCTGTTATAAGTAGCATTATCATATAGTAAATTATATACTTCACTATTATTAACACCTCGTTCAATTAATTGTGCTACACATCTATGAGTTGCCGGTGTTGTTTTAGGAAATCTAAATCCGCCAGAATCAGTTAAAATTCCGGTGTAAATACAAGTAGCAACTTCTTTGTTTATTAAATTATTTAGATTCAATGCGTTTATAAAATCATAAACCATTTCGCAAGTAGAACCATAATTAGTATTAGAAAAAATATACTTAGCATAATTATCAGGTAGTTCATGATGATCTATTAAAACCATTGTGTTTGATAAAGTTTTCATGAAATTACCCATGAAGTCTCCTGTTCTATGTAAAGCATTAAAATCTAGGGTAAAAATTAAATCAGAATTTTTTAAAATTTCTTCTGCTACATCTTGTTGTTTTTCAAAAACTACAATATCATTAGAATTTGGCAACCAAGCTAAAAAATCGGGAAATTCATTTGGTGAAACAAAAGTAACATTATGGTTGAGTTGTTTTAAAACGTGTAATAAACCAAGTGAAGAACCCATTGCATCTCCGTCAGGATTTCTGTGTGAAACAATTGTAATTTTTTTTGACGTGGCTAAAAGAGTTTTTAACTCGTTTAATTCTGAAGATGTAAACATAAATTTATTTTGCTAAATATATTCGATTCCAACAAAAAGTATTCCAATTATAATACTTAAAGCGGTATAGCTTAAAGCTGTAATAAAATTATCGGATTGTATAAATGAGTAATTTTCGAGACCAAAAGTTGAAAATGTGGTAAAACCTCCACAAAATCCAGTTACTAAAAGTAGTTTTAAAGTTTCGTTATTTGGCTGACTTTTTTGAAGATATCCAATTAAAAAGCCAATTAACAAACAACCAATAATGTTTACTAAAAATGTGGCATAATGTAACTTTCCAGGAAGGTTTTTTGCAATAGTAACATTTGCTAAATATCGTAAAACACTTCCTAAACCTCCACCTAAAGCAACAAAAAGTAAACTCTTTATCATATTATCTTAATAACGCAAAGTGACCTTTTATGGTTTTTCCGTTTGCTAATTCTAAAATGAACCAATAATCATCGGCTGGTATTTTCTTACCATTATAAGTTCCATTCCAACCTTTTTCTCCAGGAATTATTTGATGAATTAACTTACCGAATCGGTCAAATATATAAATTTTACTCGCTAGAAGTCCTTTTTTATCTAAATTTTTAATTGTCCATTCGTCATTATAACCATCATAATTAGGTGAGAAGAATTTTGGATAATTCAAAATATAAAAAGTTGCTGTAATTTGGCCGCAACCATTTTTATCATTTACATAAACAGTGTATTCTCCTTCGCCCAAATTATAAAATATAGAGCTATCTTGATAATCAATTCCATTTAGTGAAAACTCATAATCGCCACCAGCAGAAACTACAATTTCTGCGGTATTGTTATCTTCAAAATCGGTTGTGACGATATCGATAAGTGTAGCAATTTGAGAACCAATAACCGTAAAAGTTTTAGTTTGTGTACAAGAATTTGCATTCGTTAAAATAACACTATAAGTTCCTGCAGAAGTTACCGATATGGATGAAGTGGTTTCACCAGTATTCCACAAATAAGTATAACCTAAATTTGCTTGAAGCACAGCTGTATTTCCAGTACAAAGTCCAATTGTTTCATCGTTAATTACTTCCCCAAAAGTTTGAACACTAACATTAACTGGAAATGCATCATTTGCATAACAATTAAAGTTGGTTATTTTAGCATATAAAATTTCGGTAAATGCAGTGCTATTTGTATAAGGGATAGGGATAGGAGTTGAGTCTGTAGGATTAGCAAATAAAGCTACATTGTAATTTGAGGGTAGCGTAGGGAACAAATCGTTTATTATTGATGCAATTTCTGTAGCAGTAATTTGAGTAATACCATCTTGTGTTTGGTCTTCATCACACTTTACAAAAGTGTCATCAATCGCTTGTAAATCATCCGAAAAATCTAAGTTAATATCTCCTCTTCTTTCACAAGGATCTCCGGCATTTACAATAACCGAATATAATCCGTTTGATAAACTATTGTATGGTGGATTTAGCGTTAAAGTACTATTTGTCTCACCAGGAATAATATTGTTATTAAAATACCATTGATAGGTAGTAGCACTAAAACTAGTTCCATCTAAAGTGAGGCTTTCATCAAAACAAACAGGATTTCCATTCGCAAAAGTTCTATCGTTTCCTAAATCAATATCAAAAGAAAAACTTCCTCCTTTTAAGAAAATAGCCGAATCGTATTTTTCATTACCTTGATCAGCAATAACTAATTTAATGTGATAAAGATCTCCAGCAACCACATTTGCCTTTGCAGTAATAGATTTTGTCTGGCCATTAAAATTTGTTGGATGATTGACACCGTTAAATGCATCAAAATATTGTTCATTTGCTGGAGGGCAAATTGTTCCTGGACCTCTTACAGTATTAATTTTTATAGGAATATTTGTATTAGGTACTAAGGCAATATTTTGATAGTTTGTTGAACTTATAGGTTTTATTAAGAATGCAAACCCATCGGTATAATTACATTGATTTTGAGTTGGATTTGACAAATATTGTTCTGAAGAAAGAATAAAATCAAAACTTACATTATTTGTAACTGGAGTAAAATCAAATTCTAAAACAGTTGCATTAAAAGTGTTGGAAATTCCGAGTGCTTGATTTAAATCAGAATCGCCACCCCATCCGGGAGCATCATCACTGACAATATAAGTATTAGGTCCTACAGCACTGTCAATTTTTCCTGTACTTAAAATAATTCCATCTTGAAAAGAGAAAGAAGAACCGTTTGCATCGAAACGACCCCAACTTTGTTGACCATTTCCCCAATTTCCTCCCGATACCGATACATTAGTAACATTTCCACAAGAGTTATTAAATAGCACTTGCTTTACTAAGTTTTCTGCGGTATACGTATTATCTACGGCAATGTATTGAGAGATTCCAAATTGCCATTGTAAAAAAGCGAAAAAATATATAATGTGTTTAACTTTCATAGCATCGGCAAAGATACTACAAATCTTTTCTTTTTAACAATTGATAAGACGAGAAAATAAAAATAAATATCCAGCCAAGTACAATTAAAATAGATGATAAATGAACGCTATAATCTTTTAAATCTCCCATGCCCACTTGTGTACCAATAGTTTTTATGAAATTAATTCTAGTATAAGGTTCTACAATAACATTTGACATTGCTTCAAAAGGAAAAAAATCATAAATTTTATCGACTAAAGTATCTGTTTTTTCTTTCTCTTTTAAAAAGACATATTTTATAATTCCATGACTTAAAAATTCGAAAATGTACCAAAATATTAAAAATCCTAATGCGAAAGCAGAACGTTTTATTAAAACACTTAAAAATAAACAGAAAGAAAAGAATGCAGTTAATTTTATGAAATATCCCAAAACATATTCTAATTGAGAAAATATAATTGAAGGCTCATTATAAGAAGAAAAGCGCAATCCTAACAGTAAAGTAATTGCAAAAACTAATAGTGTTGATATAAATGAGAAAACAATAATGCTCAAAAATTTACTCAAGATAACTTCTTTTTTTGTAAAACCATCAATTAAATTTTGTTTAAGCGTTCCATAAGTATATTCATTGGCCATCATGGAAACAATTACAACGGCAAAGAAAATTTTAAAATAATCGGCTACATAAGTATTAAAATGCCAAATGAATGGAAAATTAAAAATTCCTTGATCGGCTATTCTAATGGGAATACCAAATAACTCAAATTCTATATTACTAATTAAAAAAAGTAATAATAGTAAAGCAAAGTATATGATAACCAGTATTTTGCTAATTCTGTTTTTAAATATTTTTTGGAATTCTATAGAAAGTAGTCGGTACATAAAATTAAGATTGATGATTAGTTAATTGTAAAAATTGTTCTTCTAAGCTGTGTTTTCTTTTTACAAGATGACTTAACAAAATTCCTTTAGAAGCTAAATAAGAATTGAGTTCTGCAGCATCTAAATTTGATTTTAAAAACACAATTAATTTACCATCTTCAAGTACAATTTTTTCTACCGATTGATGTTGTTGCATTTCAAGTTCGAGTTTTGTCATGTCGTTTGCTTCTAGTTCGAAGAAGCCTTCATTTGAAACCATTCCGTGTACACTTCCTTGATATAGCATAACGCCTTTTTGTAAAACAACCACATGGCTACAAACTTTTTCTACTTCGTCTAAAAGGTGTGAAGCCAATAAAATAGTAGTTCCTTGAGCAGCAATTATTTTGATTAAATCGCGAATTTGTCTAATTCCTTGCGGGTCAAGCCCGTTTGTGGGTTCGTCTAAAATTAATATTTCAGGATCATTAAGAAGTGCAGAAGCAATTGCTAAACGTTGTTTCATTCCTAATGAAAAGGTTCTGAACTTACTATCTTTTCTCTCGATAAGTCCAACCAATGTTAATTTTTCTTCAACTTTTGAATATGGAATTTCTTTAATTTTACAGACCAATTGTAAATTTTCTTTGGCAGTCATGTACGGATAAAAATTTGGTCTTTCAATAATAGCACCAACTTTTTTTAAGGCTTTATGTATGTCTAGATTACCATTAAACCATTGAAAATCACCGGAAGTTTTATTAACCACATTTAGAACAATTCCCAATGTAGTAGATTTTCCAGAACCATTTGGTCCTAAAATTCCGTAAACATTGCCTTTTTGAATTTCAAATGATAAATCTTTAACAGCATGAACTTTTCTACCGTAGATTTTGTTTAAGTTTTGAATGCTAAGTATTGTTTCCAAATGATTGTAGTTTAATTTTAAACATCTTAAGATAAGACGACCAATAAAATGATTTGTTACAAACAAAAAAAGCACGCATAAAATACACGTGCTTTTTTACAAACCTAACCTAACTAAACTATATGAGATATTTTATTTCTTAAACTTTTCTTCCTCTTATTATCGATAAAATGAATAAAATAATAAAAATGAAGAATAATATTTTAGCAATTTCTGCTGCTCCTGCTGCAATACCACCGAAACCTAAAACTCCGGCAACTAAAGCAAGTATTATGAATATGATTGTCTAACGTAACATAACATTTTGTTTTATAGTTAATAAATTGTTTTATCTAATTTGATATTACAAATTTATGGCACTATGTAAGCAGAAGTGTTACAAGATTATTAGCTATTGTTAAAGAATATTAATATAGAGGCTAGAAACCTTCGAAGACACCAAGACCAAACAATGCAAAATCATATTTAACAGGATCTTGATTGTCTAGTAATCTAAGGTTAGTATCAAGTTCAACTAGGGCTTTGGCATCATTTTGTTTTCGAGTTAGTAATCCCAGTTTACGAGCTACATTTCCAGAGTGAACATCTAAAGGACAAGATAGGTGAGCGGTTGAAATAGAATTCCAAATGCCAAAATCGACTCCTTTATTGTCTTTTCTCACGAGCCATCTCAACATCATGTTTAGTCTTTTTGCTGCAGAATTGTTTAAAGGGTCCGAAACATGTTTCGTAGTTCTCGATTGATGATTTATTTCAAAAAAGATTTTTTTGAAGTTAGAAATACTATAAGTCTGGTCTTTTTGATTTTGATATTTTGAAAAAACCTTTTCAAGTCCATCATGATTTAGGTAAATGTTCTGAAGTGCTTTTATAAAAGTTTTAGCATCTTCATTATTAAAAGTTCTATGAACAAAAGTATTTAGTTTTTCTAATTGTTCGTTGTTATGAGAAAGTACAAAATCGTAAGGAGAATTGCCCATTACATTCATTAATTTTGTAGCACTATTAATAATCATTTTACGATTTCCCCAAGCCAAAGTAGAAGTTAGAAACGATGCAATCTCTATATCTTCTTTTGTAGAAAATAAATGCGGAATTTGAATAGGATCAGTCTCTATAAAATCTGGTCTATTGTATAATTCAACTTTTTCGTCTAAAAATTCTTTAAGTTCGTTTTTTGTCATTTTAATTTTCAGGCGTTGGAATCTCATTCATTTTATAAATCCAAGCAATTCCAGTTTGTAAAGTTTTATCTTTTTCAACTACAAAATCAGGAACTATTTTGTTTCCATATTTTGTTTTATGTCTATCTAAAAATATTGATTCAGCGAGATTTATTGATGAACCATCTGATAATAAATGAGAAACACAACCAGTAGATACTCCAAAAGTAGGTTGCCCAAATGATTTTGTATTTTCTTGACCTTTAAATGCTACCGTAATTGCTTCTCCAGAACTTGCAGTTTCACTATCAGTTAAAATAGCCATAAATGGTTTTTTTTGAAGTTGATTTGAAAAATTAATATTGGTTTCCATAATTAATTGGTCTTCTATATAGGCTTTTCCTTTTATTATTTTCCAAGCTTCACTATTTTCATTTGCATCTATAAAATATCCAAAAGTTCCGTTTCCTATCAGAGGTTCTAAAGCAAGTAACATTGGCCACATATTTCCTCCAAAATTACCTTGTAAATCAATAATCCAACCTTTTAATTTTTTTTGCGCTTGTTGATCTATTTTTGTTCTAATTGAGGTAATATAATTCTCATTATCCTTTTCTGAACCAATACAATACGGAATTCTAATATATCCTATATCATCAGGAGTTATTTCATCAGAAAATGTTGGTAAAGGGTTGTTTTCTGATTCATTTTTAATCTCTATTATTGATTTAAAATAGCTATGATTATCGTTGAGTTTTTTTACAGCATAACTTATTGTTGGATAAACGTCTTCTAGATTTTTTGCGTGCTGAGCTTTAATAAAAAGATCTTTTTCAAATTCTTTCCAATCAATTTCATTTTTATGAATTGATTTTTCTTTTAATAGTTTTATGGTTTCAGTAAGGTAATTAGAAACATTTTTAGGAATAGAGATGTTTTTTTGACAACTTGCAAACAAAAAAAATAAAAATATATAACTGTGTATTTTCATCTAAATAATATTCCCGTCAATCATCGTAATTTTTCGATCTGCCATTTCGGCTAATTCTTCATTGTGTGTTACAATTACGAATGTTTGACCAAATTCATCACGTAATTTAAAAAACAACTGATGTAAATTTTCGGCACTATGTGTATCTAAATTTCCAGAAGGTTCATCGGCAAAAATAACAGCAGGTTTATTAATTAAAGCTCTTGCTACTGCAACACGTTGTTGCTCTCCACCAGAAAGTTCACTGGGTTTATGATGTATTCTATGTGAAAGGCCAAGATAATCTAATAATTTTTCGGCTTCTTTTTCAACTTCTTTTTTGTTTCTATTTGCAATAAAAGCAGGAATACAAACATTTTCTAATGCTGTAAATTCGGGTAGAAGCTGGTGAAATTGGAAAATAAAGCCTAATTGTTGATTTCTAAATTTTGATAAATCTTTATCAGACAATTTTAAAATATTAACATCGTTAATAGTTAAATTAGAATCGTAATTTTTTGAAGGTTTATCGAGTGTTCCTAAAATTTGCAACAAGGTAGTTTTTCCTGCTCCTGAAGCGCCAACTATTGAAACAATTTCCCCTTTTTTAATATGTAAATTTACACCTTTTAAAACATGTAAATCGTCGTAGTTTTTATGAATATTATAAGCCTCTATCATGTTTACAAAGAAACAAAGTTTTTTGTTATTTTTATGCTAAATGTTAGCTAAATAACATTCAAAATTTCATTTAAACCGTAATTTTGAGTAAATTTAATTGCGATGGAAAAAATAGTTTTATCATTAATTTTATTAGTGAGCTGTCAAGCAAAAGAGAAAAAATATACTGTTCAAGAATTTAAAGAACCAATAAAAATGGAAATACAAAGTGGAAAAGAAGTAGCGACTTTTGCTGGTGGTTGTTTTTGGTGTACCGAAGCAATATTTCAAGAAATTAAAGGTGTAGAAAAAGTGACTTCTGGATACATTGGTGGAAAAATTAAAAATCCAACTTATAAAGAAGTTTGTTCAGGTGAAACAGGACATGCAGAAGCTATTCAAATAACATTTGATCCTACACAAGTTGCTTATGAAGATTTGTTAGAAGTTTTCTTTGGAACACATGATCCCACAACATTGAACCGTCAGGGAGCTGATGTTGGAACACAATATAGAAGTGAAATTTTTTATTATTCTGAAGCACAAAAGACTAAGGCCGAAGACTACATTAAGTTTATTGAAAAAGAACAACTTTATAATAAGCCTATAGTAACAAAAGTATCGCCTGCAACCGAATTTTATCCTGCTGAAGATTATCATCAAGATTATTATAGTCAAAATTCTCAACAAGGTTATTGTCAAATGGTAATTGCTCCAAAACTTGAAAAATTGCGAAAATATTACCAATCAAAATTAAAGTAATTTGGCATTGATTTTGTTAGTATAATTACAAATAATTAAAAAACACAGATGACAAATGAAGTTCAAGTAGAAGCAATTTCAAAACCTACAAATAAGAAAGCAAAACTTATATTGAGTATTATTTTTGATTTGATAGGGATGATGTCCTATATAGTGCCTTTACTAGCGGAAGTTACAGATGTTGTTTGGGCTCCAATTTCGGGATTACTTTTGGCTGCAATGTACAAAGGAACCACGGGTAAAGTAGCTGGTGTAATTGGGTTTATAGAAGAGGCGCTTCCAGGTCTCGATTTTATACCTACCTTTACTTTGACATGGATTTATACTTATATTATAAAAAGAGAATCATAAAAAAAGCGACTCTAAAAGTCGCTTTTTTTGGTACTATAACATAAACTGTGTAAGTAGAAAAAATAATGGGGTTTTAAAACCTCATTATTTTTTGTTTAATTTTAAATTTTACACAGTCTTATGAAAAAAGAAGATTTATTATCGGATGAATTCTTAAAGCAATTCAAAACAGGCGAAGACC
>JACXVH010000372.1 GCA_014763515.1 Flavobacteriaceae bacterium | reverse complement strand
AAAAATTAAACAAGTAGCTTCAATTTCAGCTAACAACGATGAAACCATTGGAGAACTTATTGCTACAGCTTTTTCGAAAGTAGGCAAAGAAGGAGTTATCACAGTTGAAGAAGCAAAAGGAACAGATACTTACGTAGATGTTGTTGAAGGAATGCAATTTGATAGAGGTTATTTATCTCCTTATTTCGTTACCAATGCAGACAAAATGATAGCTGAATTAGACAATCCTTATATCTTACTTTACGATAAAAAGATTTCTAATTTACAAGAATTATTACCTATACTTGAACCTGTAGCGCAATCGGGTCGTCCATTATTAATTATTGCTGAAGATGTTGACGGTCAAGCCTTAGCTACTTTAGTTGTTAATAAATTACGTGGCGGATTAAAAATTGCAGCTGTAAAAGCTCCAGGTTTTGGAGACAGAAGAAAAGCAATGTTAGAAGATATAGCTATTTTAACTGGTGGAACTGTAATTGCTGAAGAAAGCGGATTCTCATTAGAAAATGCAACATTAGCCATGTTAGGAACAGCTGAAACTGTAACAATTGACAAAGACAACACAACAATTGTTAATGGGAATGGAGATGCTGAAAACATCAAAGCTAGGATAAATCAAATCAAAGCTCAAATCGAAACCACTACTTCTGATTATGATAGAGAAAAACTACAAGAACGTTTAGCGAAGTTAGCAGGTGGTGTTGCTGTTCTTTATGTTGGTGCTGCATCTGAAGTTGAAATGAAAGAGAAGAAAGATAGAGTTGACGATGCATTACATGCAACTCGCGCTGCTGTTGAAGAAGGTATTGTTGCTGGTGGTGGTGTTGCTTTAGTTAGAGCTAAATCTGTTTTAAACGACTTAAAATCAGAAAATGAAGACGAAGCAACAGGTATTCAAATTGTAAATAGAGCTATTGAAGCTCCATTAAGAACAATTGTTGAAAATGCTGGCGGTGAAGGTTCTGTAGTAATTTCAAAAGTTTTAGAAGGTAAAAACGATTTTGGTTTTAATGCTAAAACTGGAGAATATGTTGAAATGTTAAAAGCAGGAATTATCGATCCTAAAAAAGTAACACGTGTAGCTTTAGAAAATGCTACATCAGTTGCTGGAATGATTTTAACAACAGAATGTGCTTTAATTGATATTAAAGAAGACACACCTGCAATGCCAATGGGCGGAGGAATGCCAGGCATGATGTAATGAAATTTATTTAAATAAATGGTACTATAACATAAACTGTGTAAGTAGAAAAAATAATGGGGTTTTAAAACCCCATTATTTTTTTGTTTAATTTTAAATTTTACACAGTCTTA
>JACXVH010000371.1 GCA_014763515.1 Flavobacteriaceae bacterium | reverse complement strand
GCTCCTTCAGGAATTTCCATTCCTTTTTGAATATTGGTTCCAATTTTGTATGCTCTAAAATCTATAATTGGCAAATGTTGTAACACATAATAAGCCATAAATAGACAAAGTGAATAGGTAGCAAAAATGGCTAAATTTAGTGGTGTCTTTGGAAGTAAAGGTTGGATATATTTCTGATTAAAAAATAAAATCAAGATGAAAAATAATAAAACAACATCTTTTATAAAAGATTCCCAAGGAGTTAATTTTAAAGCATCTCCAAAACAACCACAATCAGTAACTTTATTAAAATAAGCTGAATAGAAAGTTAAAAACGTGAAGAAAACTATCATAGCAAGTAAACTCCACATTGTAAATTTAGGTTTAAAGCCCAAAAGAAGCATAACTCCAAGTACTACTTCAAAGATGACAACAAAACAAGCAATTATTAAAGCAAAAGGAATTAAAAATTCCATATTTAAAACATCAGCATTGAAATACTCTTCAAGTTTGTATGAAAAGCCAACTGGGTCATTTAATTTGATTAGTCCAGATATGATGAATAAAACTCCGACTAATATTCTAGAAATTTGTGTAATTAAGTTTTTCATAGTTTTCAATTCGTAATTAATTGGCTTTACCTAAATGAATTAAAGCAAAAACCGAGTAGTTTATCATATCTTGATAGTTTGCATCAATTCCTTCAGAGACGATTGTTTTTCCTTTATTATCTTCAATTTGCTTAACGCGTAATAATTTTTGTAGAATTAAATCGGTTAAGCTACTTACACGCATATCGCGCCACGCTTCACCATAATCATGGTTTTTATCTTCCATTAATTTTTTTGTTAAACTAATTTTCTCATCATAAAGTTTTACAGCTTCATCATAACTCAAATCAGGTTGCTGTGCAATTCCTTTTTCAATTTGGATTAACGCCATAATGCAGTAATTTATAATTCCAATAAATTCTGAAGTTTCATCTTCATCAACTTTACGAACATCATTTTCTTGTAAACTGCGAATGCGTTGCGCTTTAATAAAAATTTGATCGGTTAGTGAAGGTAAACGCAAGATTCTCCAAGCGGTTCCGTAATCTTTTGTTTTTTTTGTGAACAAATCGCGACAAATCGCAATTATGCTATCATATTGTTGTGAAGTATTCTTCATTTATTCGGTATATTTGTATGAAATTTTTTCAAAAATAATCATTTAAAAGAGAAAAGAAAATAGAAGCAAGAGAAAAGAATTATAATTTGAACATTGTTCTCGACTTAGTTCTAAATGACAACTGTTAACCGTTAACCGAAGACTGAATAAATGACAATTAATTGTAA
>JACXVH010000370.1 GCA_014763515.1 Flavobacteriaceae bacterium | reverse complement strand
ATTGAGAAAATCATTAAAACTAAATTTGAAGAAAAACCAATTCCTTCAGGAATCGAAATTTGCGAAATTCAATTATTCCATTTAGCAAACAAAATTAAAGATGTTGAAATCGATCATGAAATCGACACGTATTTACCTGCAATTGAAGAAGTATTAAAAGATATTCCAAAAGAGGAGTTAATTAAGAAAATGATTTCTGTTGAGTTTAACCGCTTCTTATCTTACTATAAAAATTCTAGAGATTTAACAGCTATTAGCTCAGGAAATAACAAAGGTGAAATTCTAACTGAAGGTTCAGTTCGTTATTTTATCAATATTGGAACTAGAGATAATTTCGATTGGATGTCGTTAAAAGATTTCTTACGTGATACTTTAGAAGTTGGTAGAGACGATATCTTTAAAGTAGATGTAAAAGAAGGTTTCTCTTTCTTTAATACAGATGCCGAATTAGCAGAAAAAGTAATGAGCACTTTTGAAGAAATTCGTATTGAAGGCAGAAAAATTAATGTCGAGATTTCTAAAAATGATGGTTCAAGAAACTCTGGAAGAAGAGATCACGGCGAAAGAAGTGGTGGAAAAAGAGATGGTGGTCGCGATGGCGGAAGAAGAAATGAAACTTCAGGAAAAAGAAATGAAGGTGGTGATAGAAGACGCAACGATAGAAGCGATAGAAATGAAAGAGGTGGCGACAGAAGACGTGATAGCAAACCATCTGGAGAAAAATCAGGAAGAAGAAGCTCTTCTGATTCATCTAAAGGGTTCTTCGAAAAAGCGAAACGTTCTAGAAGAAGTTAACTTCTTTAGTTAATTTTCTGATAAAAAACATAGAAACTATAAAATATCTCGGTTTGATTTGTATTTTTGAATCAATATTGCCCATATGAAATATTTTATAGTTTTTTTATTTCTACTAATTACAACAATAGGTTTTGCTCAAAACGACACTATTGCAGTAGCTATACAAGGTACAGTGATTAGTGCCGAAACTCGTTTACCTATGAACAACGTTCACGTAATTAATACGACAAGAATAAAAGGAATAATTACGGATGGAAATGGTTTGTTTGAATTAACAGCTAAAGTAAACGATACCATTTTATTTTCTTATTTAGGATATGAAACTATTAAAGTAAGGGTAACTAATGACTGGATAAAAAATAAAACAGCAAAAGTAGCCTTAACTGAAAAAGCATACGCATTGGAAGAAGTTGTTATGGCACGCTATAATTTAACTGGTTATATTGAAGTTGATACTGAACTTATTCCTGTGGATGAAAACAATTATCGTTACAGCATTTCTGGTTTAAATGCAGGTTA
>JACXVH010000044.1 GCA_014763515.1 Flavobacteriaceae bacterium | reverse complement strand
CAACCTTTTTTAGGACAATTCATTATATGCTATGTTTTTATTTTTGTCTTGACACTCTTAATTTCATTAAGTTCAATAGATAGAACATAACCGGTACAACTATCAAAGTTAGGAAGGTAGCAAACGTTAAACCGAAGATAACCGTCCATGCTAAAGGTCCCCAGAATATAACGTTATCTCCACCTTGATAATAGTGCGGATTAAATTCTGAGAATAAACCAAAGAAATCGATGTTTAAACCTATAGCTAAAGGTATTAAACCTAAAACAGTTGTTATTGCTGTTAATAGAACGGGTCTTAAACGAGCTTTTCCTCCTTTAACAATTGCGTTAAATACTTCTTCTTTTGGTAAAGTCTCACCGTCTGCAAGTTGTAATTCTTCCGCTCTTCTATCTAATAATAATTGCGTATAATCTAGTAGTACAACACCATTATTAACCACAATTCCTGCTAGTGAGATAATCCCCATCATGGTCATCATAATAACAAAAGGCCAACCTGTTACCATTAACCCTAAAAATACACCAATGAAACTTAAGAATACAGCAATCATAATGATTGAAGGTTTAGATATAGAGTTGAACTGGAAGATTAAGATGAGCATAATTAAACCTAAACCTGAAATTAAAGCTCCCATTAAGAAGCCCATTTGTTTGTTTTGTTCTTCGATTTGACCAGTGTAATCAATTTTAATATTTTTAGGAACATCAAAACCTGCCATTTCAGCTTGAATTTGCGCCACAACTGAACCAGCATCAGTATATCCAGGTGCTAATGCAGAATATAAAACAACAACTCTTTCAGTGTCGCGGTGTTTAATTGCACTAAATGAAGAGGTATTCTTTTGAGATGCAACAGTAGATACTGGAATTTCTTTCAGTTGTCCTGAAGCCATATCTCTAAAAATGATGTTTTGATTAAATAGAGCGCTTTGATTGTATCTAATATCTTCATTGAAACGAACATAAATATCATAATCATCGCCATCTTTTTTATAAATCCCTGCTTTTTCACCAAATATTGAACGACGTAGTTGGTTGCCCACTTGACCAGCAGAAACACCCATCTCACCAGCTTTTGCTCTGTCGACTACCACTTTCATCGCAGGCTTAGATTTGTTAACATCTACTTTTAACTCATCAACTCCCGGAATATTTTTGTCGTTTAAGAAGTCCTTCATCTTTTCGGCAGTTACGATCAACTCATCATAATCTTTACCTTTTATTTCAATATTAACAGGATAACCAGCAGGAGGGCCAACCGCATCTTTTTCTACAGAAACAATAACACCTGGATAAACATCTTTTAACGTTTCCTGAACTTTTCTACGAAGATCTTCAGAGTCTAAACCATTTCTAAATTTATACTCTCGCATAGATATCGTAATCTTACCCTTATGTGGCATTTCAGCAGAAGAACCTCCATCCGTTTGCGGATTACCAGCGCCTTCACCAACTTGAGAAACAGCACTTTCTACTAAGTAGTTTGTATTGTCTTCAGGATTTATAATTTCTTCACCTTCTAATTTTTGATTTAAAACAGCATAAACTCTCTTTTCAATTGAAGATGTTATTTCGTTTGTCTTTGCAATATCTGTTCCTTGAGGATATTCAATATAAACTATAATTTGATTTGGAGTATTGTCTGGGAAAAACTCCACTTTCGTTCTTCCACTTCCTACGCTCCATCCAAAATATAATCCTAAAACCAATAGGAAAAGTACGCCCATTAATCCAGTAATGAAATATGGTTTTCTACCAGAAAGAGCAAATCGTAAACTAGTTTCGTACCAATTTTCCCATTTCGTAAGTATTCTTTTTTGGAACGATAAGGTTAAATCTTTAATAAAATATTTATACAACCAAAACATGATTGCCGTAAAAATCATTAACGAACCAAGCGCTCTCATCGAACCTCCAACTATTAGAATGAAAGCACCAAAGGGAACTAATATAAGTGTTAGACGAATTAATTGTTTTTTAGATAATATTTTCTCATTTACATCCATAAATTGAGAAACCATTAATGAATTAAAGAAAACAGCTACGAATAGAGAGGAACCTAATACGATGGATAAAGTAATAGGGAAGAATTTCATGAACTCACCCATTACACCTGGCCATAATCCTAGGGGAACGAATGCGGCAACTGTAGTAGCGGTTGAAATAATAATAGGTAATGCAATTTCACCAATACCTTTTTTAGCCGCTTCTAATCTTGACATACCTTCTTCGTCCATTAATCTGTATACGTTTTCAACAACAACAATTCCGTTGTCTACTAGCATTCCTAATCCCATGATTAAACCAAATAAAATCATGGTATTTAAAGTATAACCAAAAAGATTAATGATCATAAACGACATGAACATAGACATAGGAATCGCAAAACCTACGAATAATGCATTTCTAAAGCCTAAAAAGAACATTAATACACCTACAACTAATATAATACCGAAGATGATATTGTTTACTAAATCGTCAACTTGGTTTAATGTTCTTGATGATTGATCGTTTGCAATTGTAATTTTTAAGTCACTTGGGAAAACATTTTCTTTTGCATCTTCAACAATTTTTTTAATTTTTTCTGCAGCTTCAATCATGTTTTTACCAGCACGTTTTTTTACGTCTAGCATGACAACTTCATTGCCAAATTCTCTTGCATAGGTAGTTTTATCTACATCTTTAAAAGTAACAGTTGCAATATCTTTTAGATATACGGCTCCATTTTGAGTTTTTACAACAAAATTTTCTAATTCAGAAGGTTTGTCGATTTCTCCTTTTATACTTATCGTACGTCTTTGCCCATTTGCAATTAAATTACCAGCCGACATGGTAACGTT
The DNA here is from genome assembly GCA_014763515.1 of Flavobacteriaceae bacterium. Taxonomy (GTDB): domain Bacteria; phylum Bacteroidota; class Bacteroidia; order Flavobacteriales; family Flavobacteriaceae; genus Flavobacterium. The sequence continues at coordinate 7,135 of JACXVH010000044.1, read as the reverse complement.
TCCATTACGAATAGCATTTATAACATCATCAAAACTTACTTTCGATGCCATCATTTTATAAATGTCTACTGCAACTTCAACTTCTTGATCTTGAGCACCACGTATATCAACTTGTTTGATTTCATTTAATCCCTCAATTTCGTCTTCTAAATATTCTCCAAATTCTTTCAGTTTATTTACAGGATAATCTCCAGAAATATTAATATTTAGAATTGGCATTTCTTCAGAAAGGTTCAAATCGAAAACATTAGGTTCAACTTTTGCACCATTAAAAGTAGGCCAATCTTCACCTGCTTTTTTTGAATCTACTTCGTCTTTTACCTTTTGTTTTGCAGCTTCAACTGAAATTTTTTCATCAAATTCAACGGTTATAATTCCGTAATCTTCTTGTGAAGTTGAAACAATTTCAACAACATTACTTACGTTTTTAAGTTCATCTTCCAGCGGATCAATAATTAAACGTTCAATATCTTCAGCTGTGTTTCCTGGATAAACCGTACTGATGTATATTTTTGTTTCTTTTACTTCTGGAAAATCTTCACGAGGCATATTATAATATGCCGACAATCCTAAGATGAAAAACAAGCCCATCATTACATAAATGGTCATCTTGTTTTCTATAGCCCAAGAGGATAGTCTAAACTCTTTATCTGATGTGTTATTACTCATACTTTTATTTATTTAATGATAGAAACTTTTTGACCATCTTTAACACTTCTTGCTCCTTCTTTTACAATTTGGTCTCCATCTTTAATTCCCTCTAAAATTTCAACAAAATTTCCTTGAGATTTTCCTGTTTTAACGATTACTTTTTTAGCCGTTGCAAGGTTGTCTTTAGAAATATTTTCTACAACATATAGGTATTGTTCTCCTTCTGCATTTTCTGAAATAATACTAAGAGGAACAGTTGTTACCTTTGGATTTGTATAATCCTTAATTTTAATTTTAGCTGTTAAATTAGGCTTAATTTGTCCGTTTTTATTTGGCACTTGTATTTGAATATTAAATGAACGGTTTCCTGGATTAATATAGCTACTTGCTTGTGTGATTTTGCTTTCAAGACTTTCACCAAGAATAGGAAACTCAACAATTACATCCGACCCTTTTGTAATCGATTTTGTATATTTTTCAGGGACTTCTGCTTCTAAATACATATTTCCTAAGTTCACGATTCGAACTATTGGAGTTCCAGGAGCAACAGTTGATCCTTTTTCAGTAATTACATCGTCAATAGTTCCTGAGAATGGCGCTTTAACAATAGTTTTAGCTAATTGACTTTTCATTTGAGAAACAGCTTTAGCCTGTGCTTCATAGTTAGATTTAGCTTGTAAATATTGAATTTCAGAACCAATTTTTTGATTCCATAAATTTTGTTGACGTTCAAAAGTAGTTTTAGCCAAATTAGCTTGAATTTCTAATTGCGCTAATTGTTGACTTAATCCACCATCATCAATTTTAGCTAATGTTTGACCTTTAGAAACTTTTTGACCTTCAGTTACATATACTTGTTGTAATGTTCCGCCAAACTCTGCATTTAAAACTATGTTTTCTTTCGTTTGAACATCTGCTTGAAGCTCTAAATAGTGATTGAATACTGTGTCTTTAGCTGTAAACGTACTAATAAGGGCTAATTTATGATTGTCGTCTAATTTCCCTATCGCGTTGTCAATTAATTCAATTTCTTTTGATAAAGCATCCGCTTGAGTAACTAATTCTGCTCTTTTTTCACGAAGCTGTTTTAAATCTCCTTTCTCAATTACAGATGCTGTTGAATTCTTTTTGTCTCCTCCACATGAAACAATAACGAATCCGATTAGTAAAATTGATATTATTTTTTTCATTTTATCGGAATTTATTTTTGGTTTATAATTTTATCTAATGATGCTTTTTTGTTAATGATATCTATCATTGCTTGTAAATGTTCTTGTTGAGCAGCATACAATTGTCTCTGCGCTTCAGTGTATTCAAAACTTGAAGAAAGTCCTTCTTTAAATTTAACTTGCTGCTTGTATTCAATTCTTTCTGCTAAACGAAGATTTTCTTTACTAATAGCGTATTGTTCAATACTGAACTCATAGTCTGTTTTAGATTTTTCAAATTCTAAAAGTAATTTTTGTTCGGTTTCTTTTAGATTTATTTTAGCTTGTTCATAAGCAATTTTAGCTTGTTGGGTTCTTGAAGTTCTTCCTAGGCTACTGAAGATTGGAATATTTAGTCCTACTCCTATATTTGAGAAGTTAAACCATTGTTGGTCATTATTCAAAAATGAAAATGAATTATTAAAAGCATTGTAGCCAAAGTTGAAATTTGCAGATAAACTAGGAAGCGCTTTACTCTTTTCAAGCTTTAATAATAACTGAGAGGCTTTTTCGTTATTTTGACCAATTTTATAATCAATCGTATTCGTTACACTGAAGTCTAAATCTGTCGTTAAAGAGATGTTTTCTGAAGCTAATTTGTCTAAGTCATCTGTAAGAATTACATTTTCTTTAATATCTATACCTAATACTAACTTTAACATGTCTAGAGCAATTTTTTCCCCTTTTTGTGCATTAGATAGAGCACTTTTAATTTGACTTAGGGTAATTTGTAGCTGTTCAACATTTTCCTCTTCCGTTAATCCATTTTTATAAACTTCTTCTGTTTCTTTGTAAACTTTTTCCAATGAAGATTTGTTTTTTTCTAGTATTGCTATACTTTCTCTTGCTAATAAGACATTTCCGTATGAGTTTATTACTATTTCTCTAACTTGTAAATCGGTTTTCTCTTTAGCATTTTCAGATATTTGCAAATAAACTTTAGCTGATTGTAGACCTACTAAATAAGAACCGTCAAAAATTAATTGACTTAATGTTGCATTTGCAACCATGTTGTGTTTAACGCCAAATTCAACTTCTCTAAATTCTCCCGGATTTCCTCCAAAAAATTCTGCTGGTACTACTGATTTCTGAATTACCAGATTGTTTTGATAATTAATATTACCATTAATTTGAGGTAAACCAATTGTGGTTGTTTCCCATTTTTTCTTCTTAGCAGCCTCAATGTCTTTAGCTGCATTTTTAGCCGTGTAGTTGTTTTCTAGCGCATAATTTATAGCTTCTTCTAACGAAAAACTGTAGTTGTTAGAAGTTTCTTGAGCAAATAAATTTATTTGTAATAAAACAAATGTTATTAATGCAATACGTTTCATCGAATTAATTTTGATTTTTTAATATTTTTTCTAACTCCGTAATTCCTTTTTCTGAACAAATTCCGCGTAAATGATATTCTAAATAGTTTTTTTGTACCTCACTAGATGAAAATTCTTCTGGTTTAAATAATTCTACATCTTTTATACTCGTCATTCCTGCGAAATAGAATCTACTAATTAATTCTACATTAATTTCTTTTCTGAAATAGCCTTGTTCAATTCCTTTTGTTAAATTTTTAATTACACAATCACCCATTTTTTCAAATTGTTTTGCATGGAGTGTTTTGTAAATCTTGGGGTAATATTTTTGTAATTGATAGATGGGCGATGTGTTTTCACCTTTCAAATGTTTCATTACAAAATCTTTAATGCTAAATAATTCTTCAATAGGGTTTTGATTGTACTCGCATATTGTATCTATGCCACAAGAAATTGTTTGAAATAGATGAAGGGTTACAGCTTTTACTAATTCATCTTTTGTACTAAAATGTTGATAAATTGTCTTTTTTGATATTCCCATATCAGCAGCAATATCGTCCATTGTAACACTCTTAAATCCGAGTGTTAGAAACATATCGGTAGCTTTATGTAAAAGTTGATCTTTCATTTCTTTTCAGAATGTAATTTTCTATGCAAATGTATACAGGAAACTTTTAATACAAAAAAAGTTTCCTAAGTTTTTACATTTTTTTAACATTGCAAATATTTTGAATGTAAAAAACTATCATTTAAGCTTTTTTTTAGCGTACTTTGTGCTTCTAAAAATTCACAAAATGCATTCTTTACAAGAGTATCAAGAAATTATTGCTAGTCATTTTAGTCAAATTAAAAATAATAAAGAGCCAAAAGGTTTATATGAACCAATTGAGTATATTTTAGCGTTAGGAGGAAAAAGAATGCGTCCTGTTTTAACTCTATTGGCATCTGAGATTTTTAATAAAGATTACAAAGAGGCACTTCCTGCAGCAACAGCCATTGAAGTTTTTCATAATTTTTCTTTAATTCATGATGATATTATGGACGCTGCACCCTTGCGAAGAGGAAAAGAAACCGTTCACGAAAAATGGGATTTGAATACAGGAATTCTGTCAGGTGATGCGATGTTAATTTTAGCCTATCAATATTTTGAAAATTATGAACCAACTATTTTTCAAAAGTTAGCTAAATTATTTAGTAAAACTGCCCTTGAAGTTTGTGAAGGACAACAATATGATGTCGATTTTGAAACACGTGACAATGTAACAATCCCCGAATATCTTAAAATGATTGAATACAAAACAGCAGTTTTAGTAGGAGCAGCTATGAAAATGGGCGCAATTGTTGCAGAAACGGCTGAAGAAAATGCAAATTTAATTTATGATTTCGGATTAAATTTAGGAATAGCTTTTCAATTACAAGATGATTATTTAGATGCTTTTGGAGACCCAAAGACTTTTGGAAAACAGGTAGGAGGAGACATAATTGAAAATAAAAAAACATATCTTTACTTGAAGGCTTTAGAGTATGGAACTATTGAGCAAAGGGAACAATTGTTGCATTTGTTTTCGATTCAACCTTCTGATAATACTGATAAAATTGAATCGGTAAAACAGATTTTTATAGAGACAAATTCTGCTCAAGAAACTCAAAATGCAATTAAAGGTTTTACGCAAAAAGCATTCGATACTTTAAATAAATTAGATATTGAAGATTCTAAAAAAGAAGTATTGAGAGTTTTTGGTGAGAAGTTGATGAATAGAAATGTTTAAAAGATTTCAGATTAGTGATTGTAGATTTTAGAATGATGAAGTAATAATATTCTGAAATCACAAATCGATTAATCTTCAATCAAAAAATCTTGAACAAAATGTATAATCCTCCAGCTAATATTGATGTTTTAATTTCTCAAGCAGAAGAAGAAAACTTATACTTTAAATTAATAGAGCAAACAAATAAAGATTTTGCTTTGGCAAATGAAAGTTTAGATGTTCCTACAAGTATTTTTCCATTTGATTTTAAAAATCGAGTGCAAGAAAAAATTTACTTTTTAATTCAACATAAGTTCGCCGAATATTTAAACCTTCTTTATATTGTTGATGTTCCTGAAAAAGAAGTAAAAAGTTTAAATGGAAACGATTTAGTTGAACTTTCCGAGCAAGTTGCTTTTTTGGTGTTAAAAAGAGAATGGCAAAAAGTTTGGTTTCGAAATAAGTATTAATATATTTACAAAAAGAGCTACAACATGATTGTAACTCTTTTAAAAAAAAACTTAACCAAAACTAAATTAGGGAACAATTCTTTTACCAAAATTTACTAAGATGTGAGGTTTCATAAATCCAGAGTGTCTTGTTTTTACTTTTCCATCTGAATCAACAATTAGTAGTGTAGGATAAGAGTTGATATTGTATATTGACATAAGTTTTCTACCTTCTTCAGTTTCTCCATCAATAGCAATATTAATGAAGTTTTTATTATAATAATTAGCAACATCTTCGTCTTTGAAAGTTTTCTTTTTTAACATTTTACATGGTCCACACCAAGTAGCGTATACGTCTAAAAAAACATATTTATTTTCTTTTTTTGCTTGTTTTAATGCTTCAGAATAATTTCCTTTAAAAAATTCAATCCCTTTTAATGAATCATTATTTTCTTTTTCAGATTCGTTACTAAAAGAGGCAAATGCAATTCCTAAAATGAGTAAAACACTAATTGATAAAATATATTTCATAATTATTTTTTTGAGTTTCTATTAATTAAATAATCTAAACTGAATTTACCTGGTCCGTAAATGAATAATACTATTAACATTATCATATAGTACAATGGGATTTCAAATCCATTATTTCCTGCTTCAAATCCGTTTTCCAAATGCACCGTTTTAATAGCAACAAGCATTACAATAATTAAAGGAATAGAAATTATTCGAGTTGCAAAACCAACTGCTAAGAAAACAAAACCAAATACCTCGGTATAGGTTGCTAAATAAGCATTTAATAAAGGCAAAGGCATTTCCATGTTTTCAAACCATTCGGCAATACTGTTAATGTCTTTTAATTTCATCATAGCGGGACCAGCAAACCCAATAGCTAAAATAATGCGTAATAATAACAATAGAATATCTTTAGCAACGCTTAATTTTTCTCCTAAATTTTGATTGAATGCGATTAATTTTTTCATGAGTTTATTAGTAATTGGTTAGTAATACATTTTTCAATAAAATCATTTAATTGATTTTTTATTTCGTTTGATGATTCTTTTGGGATTAAATTGAAAATTTCTTCTCTTGAGATTGGATTTACAAAGTAATCTTTAAGTAAGGTATAAGTTAATAATGATAAATTAGTAAAAGAAACGGCTTTCGTGTCAGGATTTCTATAAATCGCTACAAAATAAGTTCCTTCATCACTTGTTGTTATTTGAAACGCTTTTTTTAAATGGACAGGAAATTGAAATTGAACTAATCGTATTTCAGGATTACAGAATAATTTGCCAGCTGTAGCCTTTGAAAAAACTACATCAGGCATCATAAAAACTTCAATTTCCAACCATTCAAAAACTAATAAATTTGGCAAAAAGGGATATCTATTTAGTAATTCTTTTTCATAGCAATTTACATAATCGATAATTTCTTTTGGCATATGCCATATTTGTGGGCTTTGCACTTTGTGAGTGGCAAAAAAACGATGAACTAACGCTTCCCATTCTTCCTCCAAAAGATGTTCTGTAAGCGGATATGCAGCACTTAAACTATCCAAAACATTATTAAAAACCAATCTTCGGTAATGCGATATGTTTTTAGTAACGCCAGGAATGTTTTCTAATACACCATTTCGGCAATAATTAGCTAATGTAACTTGGTGCTGAAAAGTTGGCTTTTGTGGTATCATAAGAACAATTTTTTATTTGAATGGTTCGAAGTGTTTCAATTTCTGATTGTAATTCTTCAAAATCAGGAATATTAAAATC
>JACXVH010000369.1 GCA_014763515.1 Flavobacteriaceae bacterium | reverse complement strand
TTTATTTGGCGTTCTTCCTTGTAATTGTGCTTGCGTTCTTTCATCAGCCATGATGATTTCTTCAATTTGAGCTGCATTTAAATCTAAAGGCAATTCAATTTTAAAACGCATTTTTCCGTTAAAAGAAACAGGATATTCTTTCGCACTTTCAACTAAGTGACTAGCTTCAAACTTAGGGAATGGCACTTTTGCGATTGAACCTTCATGACCTAAAGCGCTCCACAATTCTTCCGCAATATGCGGCGCGTAAGGCGAAACAATAATTGCCAAAGGTTCCAAAATCGCTCTATGATGACATTTTTGTTGTGCCAACTCATTCACGCAAATCATAAATTGCGAAACCGAAGTATTGAACGAGAAATTCTCGATATCTTCCGTAACTTTTTTGATGGTTTTGTGTAACGATTTGTACATTTCCGCTGTTGGTTCGTCATTGGTTACAATAAAACCATTATCATCAAAATACAAACGCCATAATTTTTTCAAGAAGCCGTAAACGCCAGTAATTCCAGCCGTATTCCATGGTTTTGCTTGCTCTAATGGTCCTAAGAACATTTCATACAAACGCAATGTATCTGCACCATATTCTTCACAAATATCATCTGGATTGACTACATTGTATTTCGATTTTGACATTTTTTCTACTTCGCGACCTACAATGTATTTGCCATCTTCTAAAATGAATTCAGCATTTGCATAATCTTTATACAAAGGATGTGCTTTGAATTTTTCAATATCTAATTCATTTGTAATATCATTGATGCAAGATAAATCAACGTGAATTGGAACGTAGCTAAATTGAATTTCACTTAAATCGACTCCTGAATAAATTTCATTAAATTTACTTAATAATAAATTGTAAGTGTCAGGATTTGTACTTTTTTCAATTTCATTGGTACTCTTTTTTATTAAAGAACTTGTAATAAAAATAGGATTAGGTGTTTTAAATACTTTGTAAGTATCATATTCATTTTTTACGGCACTAATTCTGTAAACAAAAGCACTCATTCCTAAAATCATTCCTTGATTAATCAATTTTTGGAAAGGCTCTTCTGTCGGAGCGAAACCTCTATCTTTTAAGAATTTGTTCCAAAAACGAGAGTATAATAAATGTCCGGTTGCGTCCAACCTGGCATCGTATTTAATTCCAATGGAAAAACTTTTTTGTTGTCAATTAAATCATTGCTAACTACTGCATTTTTTTCAGTATCCCAAGCCCAAACTGTTGCATTACCTAATGGTGGTTGACCGTCTTCTGTTGGTAAATACTTTTCCACTTCTGGTAAAACAATTGGTAAATGTTTTTTATCAATCATTTGTGGTAAACCATTCACATAATATACTGGGAAAGGTTCACCCCAATATCTTTGGCGAGAAAAAACAGCATCACGTAAACGGTAATTTACTTTTGCATTTCCTGCTCCTATTTTTTCTAATTCTTCAATGATTTTTTTAGTTCCCGATTTGTAATCCAATCCGTTTAAGAAATCAGAATTTACTAATTCGAAACCGCCTTTTTCCCCGTAAGCGGCTTCAGAAATATCTTGATTGAAAATATTTTTAATTTCAGGCATTCCATTCGTTCCTTTGAAGAAATTCGCGAAAGCATAATCACGCTCGTCTCCACAAGGGACTGCCATTACCGCACCTGTTCCATAACCCGCTAACACGTAATCGCCAATCCAGATTGGAGTTGGTTCATTTGTAAATGGGTGTTCTGCATACGCTCCTGTGAAAACACCAGAAATGGTTTTAACATCCGCCATTCTTTCACGCTCTGAACGTTTTGCAGTTGCTTCTATATAAGCTTCAACCGCAGCTTTTTGTTCTGGAGTTGTGATTTTTGAAACTAATTC
>JACXVH010000043.1 GCA_014763515.1 Flavobacteriaceae bacterium | reverse complement strand
GAATCAGTTTATGATACCGTTCGCGATGCAATTGTTGGGGCTTACAAGCAAATTAAAATTGGAAATCCTTTAGATGAGAAAAACCATGTGGGTCCACTTATCGATAAAGATGCTGTAAACACCTATTTAGCTGCAATTGAAAAAGCAAAAGCAGAAGGTGGAAAAGTATTGGTTGAAGGTGGTGTTTTAGAAGGAGAAGGATACGAAAGTGGTTGTTATGTAAAACCAGCAATTATTGAAGCTGAAAATCATTTTGAAATTGTTCAACACGAAACATTCGCACCAATTTTATACTTAATGAAATATAGTGGAGAAGTTGAAAATGCAATTGAAATTCAAAATGGCGTTGCACAAGGTTTATCTTCTTCAATCATGACAAACAGTATGAAAGAAGCAGAGAAATTCTTATCGTTCGCAGGTTCTGATTGTGGAATTGCAAATGTAAACATTGGAACTTCTGGAGCTGAAATTGGTGGTGCATTTGGTGGTGAAAAAGAAACTGGTGGTGGCCGTGAGTCGGGTTCAGATGCTTGGAAAGTATATATGAGAAGACAAACAAACACCGTTAACTATTCTGATCAATTGCCTTTAGCACAAGGAATTAAATTTGATTTATAATGTTTTAGAGGGAAGAAGCAAGAAACAAGAATAAATAAAATAAACCCCGCAAATCGCGGGGTTTATTTTTTCCATTAATAAATACTACTTTTGATTTTCGAGAGTTATAGTATAATGGCAAAAAAGATTTCAATTTTATTTATGTGGCTGTTTTTCTCTGGAGTTTATGCTCAAGAAAAAGTAGCTATACGAAAATCGAAACTCATTGCGGTAACAAACGACACTATTTTTATTGAAAATGAAAGTATTAACCCTAGCTATTTTAAAATTAAAGATCAATTAGACCAAACTATTGATTCTACTTTTTACGAAGTAAATTTTGAAAAAGGATTTATTATTTTGAATACAAATTCAATTACAAAAGATTCTTTATTAATTAATTATCTAACTTATCCTAAGTTTCTAACAAAAGAATATAGTGTTTATGATGACAGTAAAGTAGTTCCCAATTCTAACGGAACTTTATTTACTACAAAAAATGAGAAATTATCAAAATTTAAACCATTCGATGGCTTAAACACTTCAGGAAGTATTTCGCGTGGCGTAACTATTGGAAACAATCAAAACACCGTTGTAAACTCTAATCTAGATTTACAAATTACAGGTAAAATTTCCGATAAAGTTAGTTTACGAGCTTCTATTCAAGATAGTAATATTCCTTTGCAAGATGGTGGTTATTCTCAAAAACTAGATGAGTTTGACCAAATTTTTATCGAGTTATTCTCCGATAAATGGAGCATTCGAGCTGGAGATTTATTTTTAGAAAACCGCGAATCTAAATTTTTAAATTTCAACAAAAAAGTTCAGGGTTTATCGACACATTTTACATTAGGTAAAGAAAATTCAAAAACCGACATTTATGCTTCGGCGGCACTTGTTCGCGGTCAATATGCACGAAGTACTTTTATTGGTCAAGAAGGAAATCAAGGTCCATATAAATTAAAAGGAAACAATGGCGAATTGTATGTTTTGGTAATTTCGGGTTCTGAGAGAGTTTATGTAAACGGAATTTTGCTAACAAGAGGCGAAAACAACGATTATACTATTGATTATAATGCAGGTGAAATTTCATTTACATCGCTGTTTCCCATTACTTCAGAAATGAGAATTAATGTAGAATATCAATATACCGATAGAAATTATACTCGATTTATTACCTATGGAGGTGTGCAACACGAAAGCGAAAAATTTAAAATTGGAACTTATATTTATTCAGAAAATGATGTCAAAAATCAACCTTTACAACAAAATTTATCTGATGAACAAGTAACGATTCTTCAAGCTGCTGGAGATAATCAAAATTTAATGAATGCACCTTCAGCTTATGTAGATTCATATTCTGAAAATAAAATTTTATACCGTAAAACAATTGTTGGTAGCACTGAAATTTATGAATTTTCAACCGATGAAAACGAAACACTTTACAATGTGCGTTTTAGCTATATTGGTGAAAATCTTGGAAGCTACAATTTGGCAAGCAATAATGCTATTGGGAAAATTTACGAATATGTTGGTATTTCTATGGGCGATTATGAACCAACGGTTCCATTAGTTGCACCAACAAAAATTCAAATTGCAACTGTTTTAGGAAGTTATAATCCATGTGAAAAAACAACAATCGATTTTGAAATTGGAGTTTCTAACAACGATAAAAATTTATATTCTACAATAGATGACAATGACAATAAAGGCATTGCCGCTAATATTAATGCGAACCAACGTTTGTATACTGGAAATTTCTTAGTAGATGGTTTTGCAAATTTTAATCTTATTCAAAAAGACTTTAGAACAATTGAGCGTTTATTTAATATCGAATTTAATAGAGATTGGAATTTAAATAATCCACTTGGTAACCAAAGCTTATTAATTACAGGGACCAATTTTAATTTTCAAAAAAATGGAATTGCCAAATATCAATTGGAAAAGTTAGATTTCTCAGAAAATTTTTCGGGAACAAGACATATCGTGCAAACTGATTTACGCTTTAATAAAACTACATTTTCAACTGATTTTAGTGCTTTAAAGAGCGATAGCGATTATGCTAATTCAAAATTTATACGTAATCAAAGTATTGCAAAACATCATTTTTCAAAAAATTGGGTAGGTGCAAGTTTTAGAACAGAAAACAACAAAGAAACATTAGCTGCAACAAACTTATTAAGTAATTCAAGTCAGCGATTTACAGAATATGGCGCTTTTATTGGTCGAGGCGATTCTACAAAAGTATATGTAGAAATTGGTTATTTAAATAGAGTCAACGATAGTATTCAAAATAATATTTTGACAAAGGTTAACACTTCAAATTCTTATTATTTAAAATCGCAATTGATAAAAAATGAGAAAAGTAATTTGAGTGTTTTTATTAAGTATCGAAATTTAAAGTATGAAGATATTACAAAACAAAACGAGCCTTCTTTAAACTCGAGAATTTTATATTCTGACAGCTTTTTTTCTAACTTATTACAAAGTACAACAACCTATGAAAATGCATCGGGAACAATTGCCCAACAAGAATTTACTTATTTAGAAGTAGAACCTGGACAGGGTATTTACACTTGGATTGACTATAATAATAATGGAATTCAAGAATTACAAGAATTTGAAATTGCGCCATTTCCAGACCAAGCTACTTATGTTAGAGTATTTCTCCCAAATCAAGTTTTTGTTAGAACGCATCAAAACAGGTTTTCTCAATCTTTAAATTTTAATGGATTAGTGTGGCAAAACGATACAGGATTAAAGAAATTTCTATCACATTTTTACAATCAATTTTCTTTTATTGTAGAGCGTAAATTAAAACGTAATGGCGATAACTTCGATTTAAATCCTTTTTCAAATTCTGATGAAATTATTGGCCTTAACAATAGTTTTAGAAATAGTTTATTTTACAATCGTGGAAAGCAAAAACATTCGGTTACTTATACTTACATAAATAATCAACTGAAAAGCCTTTTAAACTTTGGTTTACAAGATAACAAACAATTTTCTCATCAACTGAATTACCAACATTTAGTAGCAAAAACATGGTTATTTCAAACCACACTTTTAAACGGAAATAACAAAAGCAATATCGAAAATACTTCTACCAATCCAAGCAGCACTTTTAATAGAAACTTCGATATAGATTCTTATTCTGTTCAACCAAAAATATCATATATCTTTTCTAAAAATGCGAGTTGGGATATTTTTTATGAACTAAAAAATCAATCCAATTTAATTAATGATAAAGAAATTTTAGAGCAAAGCAAGTTTGGAACCTCTTTCAATTTCAATACCGAAAAAGGATTTACATTAACTGGAGGTTATTCATTTTATAACAATAACTTCAAAGGAAATCAATTAGCTCCTGTTGCTTTTCAAATGTTACAAGGACTTCAATCAGGTAAAAATAGTGTGTGGCAATTTCTTTTACAGAAAAATATTACACAATATTTAGATATCAATATTAATTATCAAGGTCGAAAATCGGAAACTACGAAAATGATACACACGGGAAATATTCAACTTAGAGCATTTTTTTAACTTTTATTCAGACTTTATCTCAATTCTACTTTGTAAATTTGTGAAATTTTAACATCCTAATTAACTATTGTGAAAAAAACAATATACCTAATAATAGCTTTAACATTATCCTTAATTTCAAATGCCCAACTAAGTAACAAGCATTGGATTCCACCTTTACATGCAAATGAGGATTTAACAAATGACCCTTTAGTATTGGATCATTATATATATATATCAACTCCTGAGCCTACACCTTTTCAGGTAACAATAAAAAAAGGAAATGGTGGAAACTTTGTTCCTCCAGTCACAATTTCACAAGGTAATCCAGTAATTATCCCTATTGGAAATTCTCAACCTTCAGTTATGATGCTTGACAGAACTGATGTGGGTCATGTTATGAATAATAAAGGATTAATTCTAGAAGGTGATTATGATTTTTATGTAAGTTTCAGAGTAAGGGCAGAAAATCATGCTGAATTTTTATCATCAAAAGGAAAAACTGGAGCTGGAACAATATTTCGATTAGGTAGTTTACCTCAAAATGATTTAGGGAGTATTAGAAACTTTGTTTCTAGCTTCATGGCTACTGAAGATAATACCACTGTTAATTTGTCTGATTATGATTCTAATATTTCTTTTATTGATGGTGCGAATAATTTTTCAAGTCCAACTCAAACATTTTTTTTACAAAAAGGACAAAGTGTAGTTATTTCTGGTAATGTTACTAATGGGTATCCTTCGGCAAATTTGAGAGGTTTTGTTGGTGCACTACTTACTTCGGACAAACCAATAGTAGTAAACACAGGAAATTTATGCGGAGGAATGGATACACCCACTGAAGGACAAGATTTTAATTTAGATCAAATTGTACCATATGATCAAATTGGAGATGAATATGTTATTATGAAAGGTAATGGGGATGATATCACAGAAAGGCCGCTTGTTATTGCACATGAGGATAATACTCAAATCTTTATTAATGGCAACTCCACCCCAATAATTACTCTAAATGCAGGAGATTATTTTTTAGTGCCAACTTTTAATTTTCAAGGATCTGGTTCTAATAAGAACATGTATTTAAGTGGAAATAAAAAATTTTATTTATATCAAATCGTTGCAGGTAATCTGGGACATGCTACCAATGGATTTTTCTTTATACCTCCGTTAAATTGTTTCTGGCAAAAAAGTGTAGATATGATACCAGAAATTAATAAAATTGGAAATTTTCTTTACACAAGTGATTTAATTTTAGCTACGCAAGCAGGAGCAACTGTAACGATTAATGGTATTCCTACAACAGCTATTCCTGTTACTGTTGCTGGTAATCCAAATTGGGAATCTTATAGAATAAACAACTTATCTGGTAATGTAACAGTTGAATCAACTAGCCCAATAGCGGTTGGTGTATTTGGATCAAGTGGTGTGGCTGGATTTGGAGGTTATTTTTCTGGATTTGGCGCTTCACCCAAAGGAGCAACTGTTGATTTATGTACCGGTCAAATTATTAATTTATTTGACAAAATTACAGGGAACCCTAACGCTGGCGGAACATGGTACTATGGAAGTACTTCAAATCCTCCAAGAGCTAACGGCGGATTATTTGACCCATCTGACCCTATTGGAAGTCCACTAGGTGATTATTTTTATGTGTTTACAAAAAATTGTCCAGGCCAACCCTCTGAAACAATAGAAATTAAAATAACAGTGAATTCTGTTGTGCAAGGACCTTTTGCAGGTAATTCAACAACTGTTACTTATTGTAGTGATGATAGTGTTATAGATTTAGCAAATGTTTTGGGTACTAGTACAAATCCTATTTCAATTGGAGGTACTTGGTCTCTTAATGGAAATATAATTGCAAATGGAATTTTTGACCCTGCAAATAGCACTCCAGGAATTTATAAATACAGTATTCCATCAAATGGTGTATGTGATCCTGTTTCTGCAACAATTACTGTTAATGTAAACCAAAGTCCTGCAATTCTTAACACAATTCCTTATGAATTATGTGATGACAATGTTGACGGAGACGACACAAATGGATACGTAAGGTTTACTCTAAATTCTCAAAATCCTCAAATCATTGGTACAAGAACCGATATAGCTTCAGTTAAATATTACGAATTTTTATCAGATGCTGAAAATGATATAAATGTGCTTCCAAATGTATATTATAGTAATTCAAAAACAATCTATTATAGAATTACAAATACAAACAACTGCTATAACATTGCACCTTTAGATCTAATCGTAAATACATTACCAACTTTATTAAACACTACAGTAACACTAAGACAATGTGATGATGATACTGATACTTTAGCAGATTTTATTCTATCTGAAGCAAATGGTCTAATTACATCTGACTCAAATGTGAATTTTAGTTATCATTTAAGTTATAATGGAGCTTTAAACAACAATGCCATCATAAGTAATTCTAACCAACATCATGCTGCAAACGGTAGTTCGGTTTGGGTAAGGGTAGAGAATCAGTTTGGTTGTTATAGAATTGCACAAATAAATTTAGTTGTTTCTACAACCCAATTTCCATCTTCATTTGTTCCAGTAGATTATGAACAATGTGATATTTACAGAGATGCTACAGACCCTGCAAATGATGGTTATGATTATTTTGATATTGATTCATTTTATACAAACACTATTGTAAGTGCTTTCCCTGTTTCTCAACAACCTTATTTAGTTGTATCTTATTATGAAAATTATATAGATGCTGAATTAATTCAAAACTCTATCCCTGATATAAACAATTACAGAAATATAGTAGCAGGAGGAAATTCAATTTGGGCAAGAGTCGATAGTCAATTAAATACTGATTCTGGCTGTAAAGGAATTCAGGAATTAAAATTAATAGTTAACCCATTACCCGATACTGATTTAGGCGTTAACTTTGTATTATGTTTAGACCCTATAACGGGACAAGGTTCGCAAATAGTAGATGCAACACCACAAACATCTGGGAATTATAGTTATGTTTGGACAACAGACATTGCTGGACTTGATCTTTCAACAATAACATCAAGTCAATATAACATAGAACAAGCAGGAACATATACAGTAACTGTAACAAATACTATTACTGGATGTGAATTTACTGATGAAATTATTACAACTTTTTCTTCTGGACCAGCAAGTTTTACTGCTGAAGTAATTACACCAGCTTTTTCGTCTGGCACTACAACAATTATTGGTAACGCAACTGGTGGATATGGTGTTTATGAATATAGCTTAGATTTAGTAAACTGGCAACTTAGTCCAACATTTACTGATTTACCTAATGGAACTTATACCATTTACGTAAGAGATATTCAAAATTGTGGTTCATTATCTGTTACAAATTTAGTTGCCATAACTTATCCAAATTTTTTCACACCAAATGGAGATGGTTATAATGACAAATGGAATATTTCTGGCTTACCATTAAATTTCAATGGTAGAATTTCAATTTTTGATAGATATGGCAAACTTATAAAAGAAATCTACTCTGATGGTAACGGATGGGATGGAACATTTGCTGGTAAACAAATGCCTTCTACTGATTATTGGTTTGTATTAGAATATATTCAAGACAATGTAAAAAAGGAATTTAAATCGCATTTTAGCTTAAAAAGATAATGGAAGGAACGATTACAGTTACAAAAGAAAAAAACATTGCTACAGTCAGTTTTTACCATCCTGCGAGCAACTCGTTTCCTAGTAGTCAATTACAACTTTTAACGGATACTATTTACAATTTAGGAAAAGACAATGAGATTACTGTAATAATTTTAAAAAGTGAAGGAAATGGAGCCTTTTGCGCAGGAGCTTCTTTCGACGAATTATTAGCTGTTACTAATCTAGAAGAAGGAAATCGATTTTTTTCTGGCTTTGCAAATGTTATTAATGCTATGCGAAAATGTCCTAAATTAATTGTTGGACGTATTCAAGGAAAAGCTGTTGGAGGCGGCGTAGGAATTATCGCTGCATGTGATTATACTTTTGCAACTGAAAATACATCAATAAAATTATCTGAAATTGCCATAGGAATTGGTCCTTTCGTAATTGAACCAGTAGTTTCTAAGAAAATTGGCAAAGCAGCCATGAGTGAAATGACTTTATTTCCTACAGGTTGGAAAAATTTTCAATGGGCAAAAGAAAAAGGTTTATTAAACGAAGTTTTTCCTTCTACAGAAGAGATGGATACAAGCTTAAACAAATATATTCAACAGTTAGCAAGTTATAATCCTGAAGCCTTATATGAAATGAAAAAAGTAATTTGGGAAGGAACAGAAAACTGGGACCATTTACTTTATGAAAGAGCTGCTATTTCGGGAAGGCTTGTATTATCTGATTTTACAAAAAATGCATTAAATCAATTTAAAAAATCATGATTCCAACAATAATAAGTTTAGCGCAAAAAGTAAATATTGAGGAGAAAATAAAAAATGCTCCCGACAAAGGCTATGAAATTGGGGTTGTAATTGGCACTTATTTACCCTTTTTAGTATTAATTATTATAGCCTATACTACCTTTTTCTACTTAAAAAAGAAAGAAAAAAACAAACCAGAAAACTAAAGTTTTCTGGTTTTTAACCATCCTGTAATACTTAAACGCATTTGTTCTACTTGTCTCACTTCATGTTCTAAAAGCTGACTTTCGAATATTACTACTCTACCTTTTAAAGGATAAACTTTAATTTCCTCTAGAGATTTAAAAATAACCAATTCACCTCCATACTCAGGTTTCCAATCCTCATCATTTAAATAACAAACTATCGACAATTTTCTAGAATCATCATTTTGAAAAGTATCTAAATGTCTTTTATAAAAAGTCCCTTTCGGGTAAACTGCATAATGAAATTCTTTTTCTTGAATACCTAAAAAACAAGTCCTGTTCATATAATTTACAAACTCGTCTATTTTATTAAAAAAAACTTCTTCAGTAGGCAACAAATTATTTTCATCAATCCAAGAAATAAAATCTCCTCGAATAGACTTTACAATTTGTTCTGAGAATTGATTTCCAATTGCTGCCTTCCTAAATTCATCTTCATTATATTTTTCTAATAAAAGAGCTCTTAAATCTTCAATTTCTTCAATATTAAAGAAATCATCAACAATAGAAAATTGCTGTTCCAAAAGGTCTGTAATAACCTTTTCATACTTTGGAATCAATTCAAATTCACTCATAAAATAAAGCGATAAAAAGTGAGCAAATTTAGTTCTAAAAACAATACAAAAATCACTTTATTAAATTTTATACCTTTGCATAACAATTTTTTTAGAATGAGTACAATTAGAATTACAAAACAGTTTAATTTCGAAACCGGTCATGCATTATATGGTTATGATGGAAAATGTAAAAATGTACATGGTCATAGTTATAAACTATCGGTTACTGTAGTAGGAAAACCTATTACAGATACAAGTAATGTAAAATATGGAATGGTTATCGATTTTTCTGATTTAAAGAAAATTGTAAAAGAAGAGATTGTAGACATATTTGATCATGCTACTGTTTTTAATCAAAACACTCCTCATCTAGAATTAGCCAACGAATTAAAAAATCGAGGACATCATGTAATTTTGGTAGATTACCAACCCACCAGTGAAAATATGGTAATTGACTTTGCTGCTAAAATCAAAGCGCGTTTACCCGAAAGTATTAATCTTTTTTCATTAAGATTACAAGAAACAGAGACATCTTATGCGGAATGGTATCAAAGTGATAACTTATAAATGAATTGTCCTAAAAAAGGTTGACTCGTTAATAATTCAAATATAATTAAATGATAACAGAATTAATTCTGTTACCATTTAATTTTTTCCACTGTTTTAATTGTATTGTTTTTTGTTGATGTGCTATGCTTGGTGTAGTCATATTTATTGACA
>JACXVH010000368.1 GCA_014763515.1 Flavobacteriaceae bacterium | reverse complement strand
GTTTTTGCCGAAAAAATTCTTGCCGAATTTTTTCTAATCGGATTTTTTGTTATATTTGGTTTATAAGGTTTGCGCCGAAGTGTAAGCCGTGACCGTTGGGCAACATGCAAAAGAAATGACTGCTATTTACAAAATACTCTGCGACATTGGAGACAAACCAAATTTCTTAATTGGTGGTCAAGGGAAATCAGTGGACTTCAACGAAATTGAAAAAAGCGAGAACCTAAATAGAATTTATCGTTTTCAATTCAAACAAGCACCAAAAAACGGACAACTCGACCGAGTAATTTCGGCTATTAAAAAACGACCTGAAATAGGACTTCGGTTCTACGGAGACTATTCCGAAGAATTAATTGATTGGGACAGTCTGATTGAAATTGAAAATCTTCAAATTGATTTGTGGGAAACGAATGACTTAAAAGAAGTAAGCAGACTTAGGAATTTAAAAAGACTTGGAATAACTAAGAATGTAAAATCAAAGGTTTCATTAGAAATCCTTGAACCCCTGCAAAACTTGGAGACTTTTTACACCTCAATTTCCAAGAACATTGAAACAATATCAAAGCTTCCAAGGCTTGAATTTTTAAGTCTAAATGAAATCAAAAATGACAATCTTGATTTTCTGACAAAGCTGAATAACCTTAAAACCCTATGGTTATCACTGGGTAGCTTTAAGGACTTCTCGGGATTATCAAAAATCGATAAATTGCAAAAGCTTCAAGTTCATCAAGTTAGGGGTTTCGAAAGTGAAGTTGTCAATCCAATACTTAAAGACTGTTCACAGCTATGGGCTTTGAAACTTGACAACTTAAAGGGAATCAAAAACCTTGACTTCATCCCGAGTATGCCCAAAATAAAGTACTTGTCAATGGAAGGAATAAAAAACCTTGACACCTATGCACCAATCAGAATTTCTAAGACAATGGAAACCATAGCAGGCTACAATTGCAGACCAGCTGATAAATCCCTTGATGGATTAAAAAGACTTAAAGAAATTTGGTTAGGAGACTCATATACAAAAAGTGAAATCGACAATTTATTGATTGACAATGACGCAGAGAATATTTGGATTAGGGGTAAGAACTTGAAAGGTTCGGGTAAGCTTAACAACCCGTTTGAAATAAAATAAAAAAGCACGATTGCCCAACATTGGCTATACGTAATGCGGGTTTTGGTGCTAAATTGAAAGTAAATGAACATTAACGAAAATATCGGTAGGTTGACAGTGAAATGCTTTTTAACACCGCACTACTCATAGCCGAGACCGTTGTAGTTCAGCATTGTTGAAACGCATAATTTTAAAACTTTTCCACTACTCTTTTCCAACTTTTGAAAATCTTTGCGGA
>JACXVH010000367.1 GCA_014763515.1 Flavobacteriaceae bacterium | reverse complement strand
CAACTTTTATTACCATTAAGGCATTATTTCATAAAAGGTGATGTGTTATGGACAGAAGAAGGCCATCGATTGAGCTGGCGTGTAATGCTTCGCGAGAGAACTGGTAAACTCAATATAAAAATAGTAGACAATATAACAAAAAAAGAATCATTTTACGATTACCATAAAAAATTAACCTACATACAAGCCAAACAATTGGCGGTTTGTCCAGATTTATTGTGGCAATATTGCCAGAGAATTAAAAAAAGAATATAATGAAAAGGATATTTCAATATATATAGATTGTAAAAACTCAATAAACGACAAGCCTGCACAAATTTTAATTGACCCAAGCTGTGATATGGCTAAAGCGAAATGGAATTACTTATGGCACAATGAATGGATTGTTTTACACTAATCTTTAAAATTTTCACAAAAAAAGAAATAGTTTAATAGCTGTTTAATAATTTTGTTAGGCTAAATATTGATTTATGGGTGTAATTCAATTAACAGAAATTGAACGTGTAAAGAAAATTTCAAAGGAAGATTTTTACAATAAATACGTAAAAACACAACAACCTGTTGTTATAGAAAATCTCACCGAAGATTGGCCTGCTTTTTCTAAATGGAATTTAGATTACATCAAAAAAGTTGCTGGCGAAAAAATTGTTCCATTATATGACGACAGACCAGTTTCCCACAAAGATGGCTTTAACGAAGCCCATGCTAAAATGAAAATGAGTGATTATGTAGATTTACTCCAATCAAAACCTACAAATTATCGCATTTTTTTATACAATTTAATGAATGAAGTGCCACAACTTCAAAATGATTTTAAATGGCCAAAAATTGGTTTACGATTGGTTAAACAATTACCAATGCTGTTTTTTGGCGGTCAAAATTCAAAAGTTTTCATGCATTTTGATATTGATTATTCCAATATTTTACATTTTCACTTTCATGGTGAAAAACAATGTATTTTGTTTGCCCCTGAACAAACACCATTTATGTACAAAGTACCATATTCCTTAATCTCGAGAGAAGATATTGATTTTGAAAATCCTGATTTTGAAAAATTTCCAGCTTTAAAAAATGTAAAAGGACTTATTTGTAATTTAAAACATGGTGAAATGTTATATATGCCAGAAGGCTATTGGCATTATATGAAATATATAACTCCAGGGTTTTCGATGAGTTTAAGAGCTTTTCCAAGAAAACCAACAAACTTAGCAAAAGCTGTTTACAATGTTTTCTTTATGCGTCATTACGACAATTTTATGCGAAAGAGAAAAGGGCAAGCTTGGATAGATTACAAAAACAAAAAAGCAATTACCAACACACATAAATACTTATAAAAAAAATCCCGAT
>JACXVH010000366.1 GCA_014763515.1 Flavobacteriaceae bacterium | reverse complement strand
GAAAGTCCTTTAGCGGCAATCCCTAAAATTAATCCACCCATTACCAACCATTGTGAAAGAGTTGAAGAAATTTGAACCATGGGAACCATTTTTGAACGCATAGTTAACCAATTGTAAGCTGTTGCGTGTTGAACAGCATGACCGCATTCGTGAGCTGCAACTGCTGCTGCTGCTGCATTTCTTTGGTTATAAACTGCTTCCGATAAATTTACGGTTTTATCTGCAGGATTATAGTGATCTGTTAAACGTCCTGGTGTTGAAATTACTTTTACATCATAAATTCCATTATCGTGTAGCATTTTTTCTGCAATTTCAGCACCACTCATGCCATTTCTTAGATGAACTTTAGAATAAAATTCAAATTTAGACTGAAGTCGATTACTTACTAACCAGCTCACTAAAGCAATTCCGCCTATTAAAATATAATATCCAAACATTTTTTAAATTTTTTGTTTAAAGATAATCAAATTTTGAACCAAATATTCCTATTAAAATGTTAATGTCATTTTGGCATTTTTACCTCATTCATAATTACGTTTGTTGTGCGTAAATTTTTAAAAATAGTTACACTTATAAACAAAAAAAGCCTCCTTTTTACGAGAGGCTCTTAATTCAAATTAATTTATTACGAGGCATTTTTAAGTTCTTGTAATTTTTTCGACTCATTAAAAAGTTGTCTTTTCAAGTTCATTTCTCGTTCTATACATGCTCCTCTATAACATTCGTATTCGTCTTCTAAATCTTTTAAAATTGTTTTAGAACTCTCCGTTATTTCATTGGCTCTCTTAAATTTTAAAAATAGAATAGCGCCTAAAACAGCAAATCCAATTAATAAAGTCCATAAAATAATATTATAAACACTTTTATTTACCGATATACCCAAAAAAGATAAGGCGTTTTTTTGATTCGCTAAATCAGTATTTAAGTTTTTTAATTCAGTTAGTTCACTTTCTAATGAAGAAATGCGATTATTTTTTTCCTGAATTTTTAATTTGTTTTCGTTTGTAAAATTTTGTGCCGAGGATATAAAACTATTTAAATCGCTTTGGAAACTTGAAATTCCCGACCTATCGATAACTTTAAAATTTTTATAGTTAGAGGATTGGTCTAACAATGAAACAAAGCTTGACATTAACTTTTGATGGTTTTCTGTTGAAGTTACATTCATTTCTTGTGACTGAGAGGTTAAAATATTTGCAATAACCAATAGCCACAATAAAGCTAATTTTTTAAAGGTCCTCTCCATAGTTAATTGATTTGGGGTTAATTAAACTAGTAGATTTTTTCTATAGTACAGCCAAAATTTATTTTGGTTTTTAAATATAGTAAAAAATAAAATATAAAACCTAATAT
>JACXVH010000042.1 GCA_014763515.1 Flavobacteriaceae bacterium | reverse complement strand
TTCTTTAAACTAAAAGCAATTAATTTTTCTAACATTTCTAATCATAAATAAAGTTGAAAACAGCATTTATCAAAACTGACAAATACAATTATGAAACGATAAATCGTTTTATTTAATGGATAAATGTTAGGCTAATTTGGGAGGTAACCAAATAGATGTAATTAGTTTAGATTTGAATGAATTTTTGTAGAAAAACTTCTTTTTGTTCTCAATTAAAGGTTTTGAAAATTCAAACTGAAACTGAGAAAAACAAAAAGTAAAAACACTAACAACATTATCAAGAGTCTTGAAAGGTAAATCTTGATGTTCTTGTCGATTATTTTCAGAAGTTTTAGAATAGTGTTGTTTCAAGAATTGAATAAATGAAATTGATTGGGTAACAACTTCATTTTTATGTTCATTAAAGTGTTCTATTAAATTTGGAACTTTAAACAATTGCCCTATTGATGTGTTAGCCCACAAAAATATAGTGATTAAAAATATGGCAACTATTCTTTTCATTTATAAAAAGCATCTAATACAAATGTAGTAATTAATATTATAGATATTCTTAAAAATTACTTAGGATTGCTTTTATTGAACATTAAAATTACTTCCGTACCAATAGTCAATTCGCTTTGAATTATAATTTCAATTTGTAATAAATCGCATAATCTTTTTACTATTGAAAGCCCAATTCCGGTTCCTTTTACATCTGGATGACTGGAAGGGTTTGATCGGTAAAAAGAATCGAAAATTTTATTTAAATCGTCTTTTGATATACCTACGCCATTATCTTTAATTTTAAATAAAAAACGATTCCCTTCTGTTGTTAGAATTAGATTAATATTCCCATTAATGTTTGAATACTTAATTGCATTAGAAATTAAATTATTGAAAGCTATAGAAATCAAATAACTATCTGACTTAATAACGCAATCTTGCTGCAAGTCCGTTTTAATTGTAATTTCTTTTTCTTTTAGTTGATTAGAAAAAAGTGAAACTGTATCTAAAATTAAAGCATCTAAATATACTTCTTCATTTTTTCTATTGTGGTTTTGATTTTCAAACCTAGCTAAAAGCAATAACTGATCAACAAGATTATTGATGCGATCTACTTCTTTAATACAATAAATAATTTTTTCATTGTATTCATCTGTTGTTCTTGGTTTTCTAATTAAAACTTCTAAAGTTCCTTTAATAACAGCCAGCGGTGTTCTTAATTCATGTGATGCATCTGATGTGAATTGTTTTTCTCTTTGAATTGCATTTTCAATTCTATCTAAAAGATTATTAATGTTTTCTGACAAAACATATAATTCATCTTTATTATCTGGCAAAGGAATTCTCGTATTTAAATTATCTTTGGTAATTAAACTTGACGTTTCGATAATAGTACTTACTGGTTTTATACTTCTTCCTGCAAAAAATCTTGCAAACAAGAATAATAAAATTACAATTATTGGAAACGAAATAACTAGTATATTCTTGAGAATAGAAACAATTTCAAAATCTTCTAATGACATGGCTACCACAACATAACCAATTATTTTTCCATCAAAAAGAATGGGTGTTTGAATTTGTCTAATAGGAATATTGTTTAATTTAGAATTTAAAAACTTATCGTTATAAGAATCGTCAAAAAGTTTAAGTTCAGCATTTTTTAAATTTGGAGATTTATCAATTATAAGCTTATTATTGTCATAAAATTCAACAAAAACAGGATTAACCGAAATTGAATTATGCTCTCGTGCACGCCATTGATCGACGTGAATTAAATAAGTATCATTAGAATCAATAGTAACATCGTCTAAATGTTTGTATAATTCTTCTTCAACTTCTTCATTTACATGCTGATTAACACTGTATTCTACAATTTTATAGATAAATAAAAATACCAGTGCAATAAGAATTGAACCTGAAACAATATAGTTAAAGGCAATTCTATTTTTAAATGAAGAAGGAAAAAATTTAATCATTCGCAATATAACCCACTCCTCTAATCGTTTTAATAAGTTCTTCGTCTTTTGACAAATTTAGTTTTTTTCTGATGGCATTCATAAAAACATCGATAACACCAGTATCATATTCAAAATGAATATCCCAAACATCTTCAATAATTTCTGTTCGAGTACAAACTTTTCCTTTATTTTCAACTAAATATTTTAAAAGTTCATATTCGCGTTGTGTTAAAGTTACTTCTTTACCTTCTACAAAAACTTGGAAAGTATTTAAATTCAGAAGAATTTTACCCAATTTTAATTCTTTATTAGTTGCAGAAGCTCTAAAATGTACTTCTATTCTCGCTAACAATTCATCAAAACTAAAAGGTTTTTTTATATAATCGTTTGCTCCTGCTTTTAAACCTTCAATAGTTTCCTGAACAGTATCTTTTGCAGTTAAAAATATTATGGGAATTTGTGTATTTGTTTGGCGAATTTTGGTACACAATTCTAATCCTGTTAATTTTGGAAGCATCCAATCTAACAAGAGTAAATCAAAACTTTGATTTTCAAAGAGATTCAAACCTTCTTCACCATTTGAAGCACAAATTAATTCAAATCCTTCTTCT
This sequence comes from Flavobacteriaceae bacterium, assembly GCA_014763515.1. Lineage (GTDB taxonomy): Bacteria > Bacteroidota > Bacteroidia > Flavobacteriales > Flavobacteriaceae > Flavobacterium. The sequence continues at coordinate 7,611 of JACXVH010000042.1, read as the reverse complement.
TCAAGTCCTTGTTTTAAAAAAGTTTGAATTCCTATTTCGTCTTCAACAATTAAAATTTTCATTTTATTGCATTACAAATTTAATTCCAAATGAAACTATGTTCGATTTTAATCCGTCACTTCTGTTGTAATGATTATATCTTAAATCGATATTCTTAATACCAAGTTTCCAAATTCTTGAACCCATAAAAATATCAGTATAACTTACTCCAAAACCATATTGATTAGCATTGAAAGTTGATAAATCATAATCAGATGTATAATATTCTTCGGTAGATAAATGTTGCTCGTAAGCTGCAAAATACTTCGACTGATTTTGAGTATAATAACGATACATTGGGTACACTGTAAATCTATCAGTAATTTTAAATGGTACTTCAATACTAGCAGTATGTGCATCGATTCCCCAATTATCCCAATAGTAACGATAGTAAGTTCTAACCGTTAATTTTTCGTTTAAGTAAAAATTCCACCTTGTACCAATTGGCAATTTAAAACGAGTATCAGGTAAACGTTCAATGTCATCGGCTAATTGAAATTCATTAATAAAATAATCGACTTTATCTGCAAAATATACACGTTGATATGGGGTTGATAATAATCCTTGCTGTTGTAAAACATCTGCAAATAAAGAAAATTGTACTTTTTTACCTAAAACTTGACTGAAAGCTAATGATAATGAATATGAATTTCTGTTCTTGTTATCATGAAATTTAAAATTAGAAGGATTATAAGGATCCGAAGTTGTTGATGTAATGGTAAAATAATTGAATATTCCGCCACCTAAACCATAATCTGCAAAATCTTGTAATTCTTTTGGATAAATTGGTTTCCAAGTATCTAAATAAACGTTTGTAGAAACTGTTAGCTCCGTATTTTTATCGTTAAATAACTTAGTTAAACCTCCTCCAAAACCAATAGAAAAATAGTCATATTCTACTGAACCTGATACGTGAGCGTTCCAAACAGTATTTCTATCATCTGAACTATGACTGTAAGAACCAACTAAACTAGTTAACTGATCGGATGCTGAAGCACCTGAACTCGCTTGCCAAGGACTTGGTGTATTACTATCAAATGGATTAATATTACCAGAAGATGCTGATGTATAGGCAGAAACTCCTACATCAATAGTTAAGACTTCATCATCGCTTAAAGGCATTGCCACCACAACTGTTGGTGTAATGTCTGTTAGGTTTTCCATACCTCTACCACCGGAAACAGCAGAGTGAATACCATCTTGTTTATAATAACTTGCTAAGAAATCTATTTCAGTACTTTCAAGCACTCTTTTTTTATAAGCTACTTCGGTAGAATCGCTTTCTTGAGCAAATGCACAAGCGCCGAAGAAGAAAAAGATATATTTCAATTTATTTTTCATGCTAATAACTTGATATTAATTACAACCACAACCACCACCAGTTTTACCACCATTGGCACCGGCTGCAGCTTCTCTATAAACTTGAAAATTAGTTTCGAAGCGTTCTACTTGACGAGCAGAAAGTTTCATTTCAGGATCATTAATATATTGTTTGTCATACTCTTTTACAGTATTACAAGAACTCAATCCTAAAATTGAAATAACTGTTATTAATAAACTCTTTTTCATTTAATTATACTTTTTTAAGTCAATATTTTTTGAAACAAATAATTCTCCTGTATCGCTAACCACAATACATTCTATATTTGGAATTTGGTCAATTAAACTAATACCCACATCTTTTCCCATTACAAAAATTGAAGTTGCTAAAGCATCAGCAATTTCTGTCTTTTTTGCAAAAACCGTAACACTCACAATTCCTGTCGCAGGATAACCCGTTCTAGGATCAATTATATGAGAATAACGCTTACCATTAAAGGTGACAAATTTCTCATAACTACCAGAAGTTTCAACTGCACTGTCTATCAATGGAAAAGAAGCAAAAACTTTTTCTTTATTCATTGGATTTATAATCGCAACTGTCCATGGATTTCCATCTATTTGATAACCCCATGTTGTAATATCTCCCGAAACATTTACTAAACCTGAGCTGCAACCTTTTTTTTGTAATAATTCTTTAATGGAATCGGCTATGTAACCTTGTCCTATTCCTCCTAAACCAATTTTCATACCTGTATTTTTTAAAAACACGGTTGAAACTTGGGCGTCTAATATTACATTTTTATAACCAACTTTACTAACCGAAGCTTTAATTTCCTCTTCTGATGGCATTTGCTTCATACTTCCATCAAACTTCCATATTTTATCCATAGAAGCGTAACTTATATCGAAAGCACCATCCGTTAAATGTGAAATTTTTAAAGCTCTATCTATTAAACCAAAAACTTCTGTATTTACTTTTACAGGTTTAATTCCTGCATTTCTATTTATTTCAGAGACTTGAGTAGTTGGAATCCAATCAGAAATTAAATTTTCTACCCTTTTTACTTCAGCAATTGCCATATCACAATAAGCATATCCTTGAACGCTATCATTTGCCACTACGATTATTTCAAAAGGACTTCCTAAAAGTGCCGCTTTCTTTTTAAAAGTAGTTTGAGCAAATGTCGCAACTGAAATTAAAAAAAATAGAACGCTAATTTTCATCTTATTCGTATTCTTTAATTAATTTAATGTATTCTGAAGGAGAAATGTTTTTAAAACCTAATTTACCTAAAACTTTACCTTCTGGATTTAAAATAACTACTAATGGAAAATTTCCTTCTTTATTATATTTTTCAGCTAATTCTCTATTGTGTTTTTCTTCATCTGCTGGTAACTGATTTGCTTTTTTTCTAGGAAAATTTAATTTCATTGTTACCCAATTATTTTTAGACTCGACTTTAAACTCTTGTGATTGCCAAATATTCTTATCTAATCGAATACATGGAGCACACCAATCGGAACCCGAAAATATCATAATAATATTTTTATTTTCATCTTTTGCCATTTTTTTAGCAGTTTCAAAATTGTTAACCCAATTTTGAGAAAACGAAAGTGTTGAACAAAACACAAAGGCTACTATAAATAAATTTTTCATATTCATTATTTTATATAAATTAAACACTTAAGTAAATCAAATAGTATGCTAAAAGTTTTATTTAAGGAAATCTTAATTTATCATTATTATAAAGATAATCCGCAGTTTGATACCAAGCAATAGTTTCTCGTTTTAAATCTTTATTTGTGTTGGTTTTTAATAAATCGTTTGTTTTAGAGTTCCATTTGTATTGATGTACTTCTTTTTTATTTGTTAAAACTACAAGATCATTGTCACTTTTTAACAATCCCAATTTCAAATAGGTAGCAATTAAAGCTCTTGGCTCATAATTAGCACTTAAAATATTCTCACCAAAAAAGTTTGAGGTATAACTCCAATTTAACTCATGAAACAATGTGGGGAAAATATCGATTTGGCTGCAAAGTACATTAACATTTTGAGGCTTAATAGAAGCTCCATAAATAATAGCCGGAATATGATAATTCTTAACATCAATTTCGTCTTTTCCAGCACTACTAGCACAATGATCTGCTATAAAAACAAAAACTGTATTTTTAAACCAAGGTTTATTTTTAATTTTTTTAAATAGTTGAGAAAGCGCATAATCGCTATATTTTACAGCGCCATCTCTACTTTTTCCTGATGGAATATCAATTTTTCCTTCAGGATAAGTGTAAGGTCTGTGATTTGAAGTAGTCATTACAAAATTAAAAAAGCGTTCTTTATTAGTATAACATCTATCAGCTTCTTTAATCATTTTATTGTAAATATCTTCGTCGCAAATTCCCCATGCGTTTTCATGAGTAACTTCATCATCGTTAATATTTGTTCTTGTTGTATTTATATTATCTGCTAAAATACTTCCTCTACCTCTATCGAAAATATTAAATCCGTTTCCTCCATAAAAAGCATTCATATTATCAAAATATCCATCGCCACCATAAAAGAAATTACAAGTGTAATTTTTTTCCTTAAAAACCGAAGCAACTGTAAATAAATCGGCATTATTTTGTCTTTTCACTATACTTTGCCCTGGAGTTGGAGGAATTGATAATGTAACAGCTTCCATACCTCTAACTGTTCTATTTCCTGTAGCATATAAATTCTTTAAGAAAATGCCTTTATTTGCAATACTATCTAGAAACGGAGTTAATTTTTTTTCGTTTCCAAAAGAAGTCATAAAATCGGCACTCATACTTTCCATTAAAACAAAAACAACATTTGGTTTAATTTCTTCTAAAGAATCATTTAATATTCTCTTAATTTCTAGAGAATCTGGATGAATAAACTGAGAATTCTCGTCTTTTAATTTATTTTTTATTAAGGTAAAAACTTGTCTATCGTCTAAAGTTTGGTAAAAAGTTTTATAATCTAACTTATTATTTCTAAGCTCTGAAAAGAATGCATAAATTCCTGCTTTCGAAATTTCGTTATTATATCGGTTTGTTGACCATTCTGCCTGATTGTTTTTAATAAAGAATACATAAAACAAGCAAAGCAACAAACTAGTTGTAAACACAATAGCTCTAGTTAAAAAAGGAACTTTAGAAGTAAAAACTTGATTAAAAACACCTAACCTTTTAAAAATTAAATATATACCTAAAACAATTAATAAAATTGACGGCACTAAAATAGCTAACGGATAAGATTCATTAATATTCTTAACTACTTCATAAGTATAAATTAAATAATCTACAGCTACGAAATTAAATCTACAATGAAATTCTTCCCAAAAAGTGATTTCAGCAAAAAAAGTGAAAATGAAAATTAGTGTGGTTAAAAAGAATCCAAAATACACTAAAACTTTATCAAGCTTTGAACCCATAAATTTTCTTGGTATAATTAGTAAATAAAAATTTACAATTACAAATAAAAAAGATAAAACCCCAAAATCGTAAAAAAGTCCGGTTACAATTATTCTAAGAAAACTCGTAAACGTTAATTCGATATCGGAAATTTGCCAGAACAATAAGCCTATTCGCAGTATAAAAGAAAGCAAAATAAAGCCAATTGCATAATTTTTAAGAAGTTGATAACGATTAAGATTTGTTGACATATTTTACAAATTTTTAATTAACAAAAATCTATATTCAAATCTTAAGAAGACTTAAGAACAACTTAATTGAAACTTAAGATTACCTTAAGTAAGACCGTTATATTTTCTTATAAACCATTCTAAACTTAACAAAGTTACTATCAAAAGTAATAACCATTTCCAATCAATTAGAGGTGTTTTTCTAACAACTTCTTTTTGAGTTGGATTTAAAGTTTCATCTTTTAAAAGTCTATTAATCAATTGGTTTACATTATTTGGATAATAAACTTTTCCTGATGTATTTTGAGCCAATTGTTCTAATCTGTTCAAATCGGGATTAACAAATTGGTTTTCAATATCAAACGCTATAACTTCAAATGTTCCTGTAACACGTTCTTTAGATTTTTTTTCTGAAACTGAGTAAGCGTAAAATCCGGCTTCAAGATTATCAAAATTTACTAAATATTCGTTTGAACTATTATAAAAATTATATGATTTTGATTTTTTATTAACTTGATTTGTTAGGGTTATCGATAACTCAGCATTAGGATCAAATTCAAAATTTTTATCGAAATACTGCGCTTTAATTTCTATTGGTAATCCTGTATTATAAATTTTTTTTGCTTCAACTAATAAAGTCTTTTTACTTGGGTTTACGCTTAAATACTGAACAATTTTATCAGTAAAAGTATCAAAATTGTTAAATGATTTATCTACCAAATACGATTCTAATCTCCATTTCCAAATACCTTCTCCAAAAATATAAGCATTTCTATTTGAACCATTTTCAGAGAAAGAAACTAAAGGTGAATTAATCTCTACATTTTTAACTTTTGCTTTTAATAAAACGGAAACATCTCCTTTTGTAGTGATACTTCCAAATTTATTTTCTAAAGGAGCAAATCTTTCAAAGCCAATATTTTCTGTTGAAAAATTTGAAAAATTTGAATTAAATAAACCTGAATAACCTTCATTTTGATTACTCATCTTGAATGAAAAATCGTTAAAATAATTATTTAATAAATTATAATCTGTAGATTTTCCTGTTATTAATAAAGTATTGATTTTTAGACTTTTATTTTGTTCTAAAATGTTTTTAAAGCTTTGATTAGGTTGATACAAAACTAAAGCCGAATATTTTTTTAAATCAATTTCATTAGGTTTAACTATTGAAACTTTTCTTTGCTCGTTAGATTCAATACTTCTTTTTAAAACTCCCAAATCGGGATGATTTATTGAAGATACTAAAGCAATTTCAGTTCTTTGATCGATAACATCAATTACGAAAGGTTTTGCATTATTAATTTTATTTTTCTCATTTTCTTTTGGTTGTAAGAAAACATTAAACTTTTTCAAACCAATTGATGTTGCTTCTAATAAAAAAGAAATTTTTTGTGATAATTGATTTTTAGAAAATTGAACATTCTGTTTGGCAACAATTGAATTTCCGTTTGAAATCGAAAGCACGCTTGAAAATGATTCTTTACTGTTATTTTCAATAAAAATCTCTACAGGAAATTGGTTTTTTAAAAATGCATACTGATTAACATTTATAGCTGAAATCTTAGAGTCGAAAACTTTTACTGTATCGCCTAACACAACTGGAAATACTGGATTATTTTCCTGAAAATCGAACACATAATCTTCACCAAATGTTTGATTTCCATCAGTTACTGCAACAATTGGATAATTTTTATTTCTATACAATTGCTTTAATTCTTTTGGAATTTTATTTAAAAGTGTTTGGTTTCCTTTAAAATTTAAGGAATCTAATTTTTTAATTTCAGCATCAAATGAAAAAAACTGAACATTAAACTTATTCTCTAAGTCAGCATTTTTTTGAAATTCTTTAAGAACATTTTTTGCTTCATTATTTACACCTAAATGTTGAATAGACTTTGAGTTATCTATAAAAATTAGTAATGGTAATTTTTCAATTTCATATTTTTTAATTTTTACTAACGGATTAATTAATAAGATTAAAATTCCAAATAAACTAAAAAAACGAAAAAAAGCTAAAAGCAAATTCCACTTAGAATTACTTTTAGCTTTAAAAAAATATTGTAAATATGCTAAACCACCAGCAACTAAAACCGATAAAAAAAGTAAAAGTAAAGTGGTTGTAGACATTTAAAATTCAATATTATGTTAACATTCCACCGTCAACATTAATTACTTGTCCGGTTACGTAAGCACTCATATCAGAAGCTAAGAACACACAAACATTTGCTACATCTTCTGGAGAACCACCACGTTTTAATGGAATTCCTTCTCTCCAACCTTTAACAACATCTTCGTTTAATTTAGCTGTCATTTCAGTTTCGATAAAACCTGGAGCAATAGCATTACAACGAATATTACGAGAACCTAACTCTAAAGCGATAGATTTAGTAAAACCAATCATACCCGCTTTTGAAGCTGCATAATTTGCTTGTCCCGCATTTCCTTTAACTCCTACTACACTACTCATATTAATGATAGAGCCTGCTCTGTTTTTTAACATTGTTTTTTGAACCGCTTTTGTCATATTGAAAACCGATTTCAAATTGATGTCGATTACAGCATCAAAATCTTCTTCAGACATTCTCATTAATAA
>JACXVH010000365.1 GCA_014763515.1 Flavobacteriaceae bacterium | reverse complement strand
TCTGGTTTTACCCACTTTCTTGTATGAAATCGCATAGTTCTAATTTTTTTTAAAGATAGAAAAAATCAATTTTTAATAGTCTATATCTTCAATAGTTTTATTGATAATGATATTACTTTTCTCTATTTTTCAAAACGTTCACAACATGGTTTAACCGAAACCCTTTCGTTTGTAATAATATCAAATAGTGAAACAATAAATCCGCACTTTCGTTTAAGAATAATTCGTCCTTGTTGTCTTTGGCTTCAATAACTACTTCAATAGCTTCTTCACCTACTTTTTGAGCGATTTTATTTATTCCTTTTTCAAAAAGGGAAGCTACATAGCTCTTTTCATCAGAAGCATTTTCTTTTCTTTCTTTTATTGTATTTTCTAATTTTGATAAGAACCCAAAATCTTGACTATTTTGTTCATTCCAACAAGTATCAGAACCTGTGTGACATGTTGGTCCAACAGGATTTACTTTTAGTAACAACGTGTCGTTATCACAATCAACCGCATAACTTACTAAGTGTAAAAAGTTGCCACTCTCCTCGCCTTTTGTCCATAATCTTTTTTTAGTACGACTGAAGAATGTTACTTTTTTGGTGGTTATTGTTTTGTCAAATGCTTCTTGGTTCATAAAACCCAACATTAATACGTTTTTGGTTTCATTATCTTGAATTATCGCTGGTACTAAACCGTCTGTATATTTTGAGAAATTTATCATAATTATATTTTTTTACACCCCTAAAATCCCCTCAAGGGGACAATTAAAGTCTAATGTTAATATTTTGTTCTTTTAAAAATTGTTTTAATTCTGGAATGTCTATTCCATGGTAATGAAAAACACTTGCTGCTAAAGCAGCATCAACTTTTCCTTCGATAAAAGTATCGGCAAAATGTTGCATAGTTCCGGCACCACCAGAAGCTATGATTGGAATATTTACAATTTCAGAAAGTTTAGCCAAAGCTTCATTGGCAAAGCCATTCTTTGTTCCATCGTTATTCATGGAAGTGAACAAAATTTCACCAGCGCCACGTTGCTCGACTTCTTTTACCCAATCGAATAAATTCAATTCCGTTGGCACTTTTCCACCAACCAAATAAACGATCCAATTGCCATCTATTTGTTTGGCATCAATAGCCACAATTACACACTGACTTCCATATTTTGCTGCAATTTCATTAATCAAATCAGGATTTTTAACAGCGGAAGAATTAATTGAAATTTTATCCGCACCATTGCGAAGCAAAACATCTACATCCGCAACAGATGAAATACCACCACCAACAGTAAACGGAATATTTATAGCAGCTGCCACTTTCCGAACCAAGTCGATTAAGGTACCTCGACGTTCTTCTGTGGCGGAAATATC
>JACXVH010000364.1 GCA_014763515.1 Flavobacteriaceae bacterium | reverse complement strand
TTTCCAAATAATTTCGGTTTGTTCCTTTTTTCGATTCAAGAATTTAATTTGACTTGTAGCATCAAAATCTTCATAGGTAATTTCAAAATCAATAGAATCTTTAGCATGAACATTACTTCTTGAAATTTTATTTAAAGGCGAACTTTCCCAAAAAACAGAAGTGCTATCTGCTTTAAAACTTGTTTGTGATTCTTTAAAACCAAGAAACCAATTGGGCCAACTCTTAGCGTCTGCCACATAATCATAAACCTGATCTTTGTTGTTTGAAATAGTGTATGATTTAGAAAAAGCAAAATCATTAGGTTGGGTAGCAATAAAAACAAAAGCTGTTACACAAGCTAAAAGTAAAAGGAGAAATAAATACTTTGCGATTTTCATTGGGGCATAAGAGATTTCTCTCAAAAATACATTTTTTATTTAAAAAATTCAAAAATATAATAAAAAGTTATTTTAATCTTTTAAAAAGATTTTTATAACAAATAGTAAAGCAATGAAAGAAAGAAAACCAATTAAAATTAAATAGGTTTTGTTGTACTGATTTTTCATTTCTTTTAAGTCTTTCTTGTAAACAAAAATCATAGCAATAATGAAAACGATAACAAAAAAGATGGCAAAATATAATTGACCTGTTGAAAACATGCTGATAAATTTTATACAAAAGTAATTATTGAAGTTTGTATAAATGTTATTTTTAGTAAAAATTATTACGATTATGCAAAAACAATTAAATGCTGTAAGATTGTTTCATGAAACCTATGGTTTAGGTGTTAGTGAAGAAATGAAAGCCGATTTAGGAGCTTTAAAAAATGAACTTCGTTTTAACTTAATGAAAGAAGAAAATGAAGAATATTTAGAAGCCGTTCAAAATAACGATATAGTTGAAATTGCAGATGCACTTGGCGATATGTTATACATTTTATGCGGAACTATTTTAGAACACGGTTTACAATATAAAATTGAAGAAGTTTTTGACGAAATTCAACGTTCTAATATGAGTAAACTTGGCGAAGACGGAAAACCTATTTACCGTGAAGATGGAAAAGTAATGAAAGGACCTAATTACTTTAAACCAAATTTTGAAGAGATTTTGAAATAATATACAAAGGCTTCCAAATGGAAGCCTTTTTTGAGTTTTTTAAAGTTTTGGATATTACCTAAGGTTGACTTTATAACTGAATAAGCCATTTTGCCAAACCGCTGTTAGTGGCTGGATTTATTCACTCATTACTGAGACGCTAATTGTAGTTACGATTGGTTCTTTAAAAGGACACTATCCTAAAAAGTGTGTAAGTTAAAAATAATGGGGTTTGACTTTTTAATTAAAGTTGAACCCTTTTTTCAAAAATAGTTAAGAACTGAT
>JACXVH010000363.1 GCA_014763515.1 Flavobacteriaceae bacterium | reverse complement strand
GGATATGCCGTGAAAATATCATCGGTTACTTTTTCAGTAGTAGAACCTGTTGAAGCAAAATCAGCATCTAAATCGAAATACTCTAAACGAACACCAACTTGTCCGCTCCATTTTCCAATTTGCTTTCCAATATTTATATATGCTGAATGAATATTTCTGTTAAACTCGAAAACATTTAAAGTTGTTCCAGAGTTTTGAACATCGTCAAAATCACTTGAAGTAGTTTGTAAACGTGATTCAACTCCTAATTCTAATTTTGAACTTTCAGTAATTGGATTTACATAATCTAAATTGAATTGGAAATAATCTGTTTCTCCATCAATATTGTTATAACGAACACTGTTTTCTATAGGATTATAAGTCGTTTCATCATATCTTGTATCTTCAGAATTCTTTGTTCGAGAATAATTAAGCTGAACATCTAAAATTTTATCTTTTTTAGTAAAATCATGATGATAGGCTAAATCATAAGTTTGATTGTAGCTTTCATTTTCATTATAAAAATATTGGTCTGTATTTCTGTTGGTTACAGCATCGTAATATCTAATTAATGAATTTCCGTCACCATTTGAATCGGTAATGTTTTGATTCGTATAAAATGAAATATTATTCTTATCGTTAATATAATAATCCATTCCCAACTTAATTAAATGCGAATTATTTAAGTTGCCAAATTCAAAATCTTGACGGTTTTCTAAATTGGTTCTTTCGCTTTCAATAAAACCATGATTAGCGTTAATTCCGTGATTAAAACCATAGTTAGTATAGAAATTTACTTTACCAACTCGATAATTTAAATTGATGTTTGTGTTTGTTTTTGGCGTAATTCCGAAAGTAACACCAGTGTTGATTGAACCGTTAAATCCGTCTTGCGAATTTTTATGCAGAATGATGTTAATAATTCCACTCATTCCTTCAGGATTGTATTTTGCAGAAGGATTTGTAATCAATTCAATTTGTTTTATGGATGCCGAAGGAATTTGTTGTAATAATTGCTCTACAGGGATATTTGATGGTTTTCCATCAATTAAAACACGAACATTTGAGTTACCACGCATACTAATTTCTTTCGTTTGTGGGTCAATACTCAATCAATTTTTTTGGTAGTAGTTAAATTAACTTGCTTTACAATGGTTTTGTATCCAATAAATTGAATTTCAACGGTATAATTTTGAGGAGCTAATTTTGAAATTTCAAATTCGCCTTTGTCGTCGGTAATTCCTCCAGTTACTGTTGCATCGTTATTTTTAATAACAATAGTAACATAAGGTAATGGTTCATTTGTTTTTTGATCGATAACTTTACCCGTTATTGATCCTGAGTTTTGAGCTGTTATTGTTCCAATAAAGCCCAAAAAGAATAGAATTAAAAGCTTTAATTTCATTAGATTGATTGTTTGTTTAATAATTGATGATTTCACTCTACAAGACAGCAGTTTTTGTTATTTGTTACAATTGGTTCGGTTTTTATAATTTCTTTAACATTTTCTATTCGCTTTGGCGAAAAAAACTAACTACTAATTACTAATTACTGATGACTAATTACTAAATTTGCATCTTTAAAAATTATAGGAAAATGACAGTACAAGAAACACTTACAAAACACATTCAAGTAGCCGTTCAAAGTTTATTCGATTTACAAATTGAAAAAGTTGAATTTCAGGCAACTCGTAGGGAATTTGAAGGTGATATTACGATGGTTGTTTTCCCGCTTGTAAAACAATTAAAAGGCAATCCCGTTGAGATAGGAAACAAAATAGGAAACTATTTAGTGGAACATGTTGCTGAGGTTGAAAAATTCAACGTAGTTGCAGGATTTTTAAATATTGTAATTGCTGATGCTTTTTACGTGAATTTCTTCAATGCGATTAAAGACCAAGAAACTTTTGGTTATGTAAATCCAGTTGAAGGTGAAAAGGCAGTTATGGTTGAATATTCTTCACCAAACACCAACAAACCTTTGCATTTAGGTCACATCCGTAATAATTTATTAG
>JACXVH010000362.1 GCA_014763515.1 Flavobacteriaceae bacterium | reverse complement strand
CATTCCTAATTTCATTACCGTATCAATTTCAGCAACACCACCAACGCCATTGTATAATGTTTCAATTGCTTCGTTAATCATCGGCATTAAAATTCTGTTGGCAACAAATCCAGGATAATCGTTAACTTCTGTAGGTACTTTTCCTAACTTAACTGATAAGTCCATGATAATTTTCGTTACTTCATCAGAAGTATTATAACCACGAATAATTTCAACCAATTTCATAATTGGCACCGGATTCATAAAGTGCATCCCAATAACACGCTCTGGATGAACAACAGCTGCAGCAATTTGTGTTATTGAAATAGAAGAAGTATTTGTTGCTAAAATGGTATTATGGTCACAAACGTCGCTTAATTGTTTGAAGATTTTAAGTTTTAAATCAATGTATTCAGTAGCAGCTTCTACTACTAAATCACATCCAACAACTCCATCTTTAACATCAGTATACGTAATGATGTTGCCGATAGTTTTCATTTTGTCATCTTCCGTAATACTACCTTTTGCAACCATTCTGTCTAAGTTAGTGGCAATAGTATTCATTCCTCTTTCGATAGCGGCTTCTGAAATATCGATTAATTTTACTGTAAATCCTGATTGTGCAAACGTGTGAGCAATTCCATTACCCATTGTTCCTGCACCTATTACTGCAATTGTATTCATTATTCTAAACTATTTATATTAAAATTAAAATATTTGTCTAAATCGTCTTTAATTACTTCATACTCATTTTCATCTATATATTTATTTGTATATAACCAGATATACCTTTCATTTTGAATATGATATGGTAAAACTGGATCAATAAGAAAATATTTTCTTCTGAAGTAATTAACTTTTGCTTCATAAATTTGTTGAATAAAATTATCAACTTCGTTTTTGTTTTTATTTGTATAAATGAAGTATAAAAGCTTAGATGATTTTAAATGCTTTTCTTCATAAACTTGTGAGTTTTTTACAATCAGAAAAATAAAAGGAATCAACATTAGAAAAAACATTAATCCAATAGCTTTTTTAGGAGCATCATTTAATACTGTGATTAAAGTTAAAATTAAGAACAAATTTAAAAATACTGACGTGTACAATCTAATTGTTATTTTATCAGGTTCGCCTTTTTTCACAAAACTACCTTTTTCGATTTCTTCAAAAGGAATTTCATATTTAAGTTTTTGTGATACAGTGTTTAAATCTACTAATATTCCATCATCTAAAATTTCTAAAACTTGTTTTTGATTTTTAAATTTAATTTCTAATTTATTTTTCATTTATTTTCTCTCCATTGAATCAATAATCATATAAGCAACACGTAATGCTTCTGTTCCATCTTCTAAAGTAACAATAGGAGTAGTGTCGTTATTGATA
>JACXVH010000361.1 GCA_014763515.1 Flavobacteriaceae bacterium | reverse complement strand
ACCATCATCCTGAACCAGGAAGTGAAGAAGAAAAATTACTAAAAATTTTAAGAGAACCTATTGACTGGATTTAATTATTCATTGTCAATTATAAATTATCAATTATTATGTTCCCAATACACAGAGGTCGTCGTTTAAGAGTAAACGAATCTATAAGAAGTTTAGTTCGCGAAACCAGCTTAAGTCCGGCTGATTTTATGTTTCCAATGTTTATTATGGAAGGAGAAAACACAAAAGTGGAAATCCTTTCTATGCCAGGCATTTTCCGTCGCACTTTAGATTTAACGGTGGAAGAAGTAAAAGAATTATTCGCTTTAGGAATTCGTGCCGTAAATATTTATGTAAAAGTTAGCGATGATTTAAAAGACAATACTGGAAAAGAAGCTTGGAACGATAATGGTTTGATGCAAAGAGCCATTCGTGCCATTAAAGCTGCTTGTCCAGAAATGATTGTAATGCCTGATGTGGCTTTAGACCCATACTCGATTTATGGTCATGATGGAATTATCGAAAAAGGTGATGTAGTAAATGACGCCACAAATGACGCTTTAGTAAAAATGGCGGTTTCACATGCACAAGCAGGTGCCGATTTTGTTGCGCCAAGTGACATGATGGATGGTCGTGTGTTACGTTTACGTCAAGGTTTAGATGCTGCTGGATTCCATAATGTTGGCATTATGAGTTATTCAGCTAAATATGCTTCGGCATTTTATGGTCCGTTTAGAGACGCATTAGATTCTGCGCCAAAAGATGCTGATGTAGAAGTACCGAGAGACAAAAAAACCTATCAAATGGATTATGCTAACCGAATTGAAGCCGTAAAAGAAGCATTATGGGATGTGGAAGAAGGTGCCGATATGGTGATGGTAAAACCTGGAATCGCTTATTTAGATATCGTTCGTGAAGTTAAAAATGCAGTGGATGTTCCGGTAACGGTTTTCCATGTTTCAGGAGAATATGCCATGATTAAAGCCGCAGCTGAAAGAGGTTGGTTAGATCACGATAAAATTATGATGGAACAATTAATGTGTATCAAAAGAGCAGGCGCTAGTTTAATTTCGACTTATTTTGCTAAAGAAGCTGCAATACTTCTAAACCAAAAATAATATTACTCAACTCTCTTATAAATGAAACCTACAAGTAAGTCTTGTAGGTTTTTTTATGAATGATACGTTAAGTTATTTGAAATAATTTGAAAATTGAGTTTTTTAGTCCATTGCAAATTCACCCTAAATGACACTCTTAATTTTATATGCCACAATTTCAATTTTCTTTTCATTTTTGTGTTCTATTTTAGAAGCCGTTTTATTAAGCGTAACACCTACTTTCTTAAATGTAAAAAAACAAGAAGGCAAATCTTTTGCA
>JACXVH010000360.1 GCA_014763515.1 Flavobacteriaceae bacterium | reverse complement strand
AATCAATTAATTGATGCTTTTCCTGTTACAAGTGAATTTGTATTTGAATACATTTATGCAAATTACAATGGTGATAAACGTGCTTGTGACGAAAATTATTATCAATATTTCGACAGAAGAGCTGTTCCCTTTCCTACAAACGAACAAATGATTTTTGATACTGGTGAAGATTTAAAAGCAAAACTGAAGGCTATTATTACCAATTATAAATTTAGGAGATAACAAAAAAGCAACTCAATGAGTTGCTTTTTTTATATATATTTTTCTAAAACCTCTGCTTGAATATCACTATGCGAAGCATCATAAACTGCTACTCCATTTTTAATTACAATTAATTGTGGAGATTGATGAATTACTTGAAAACGATTGGCAATTTCATTTGAAACATCGCGATAATCTAATAAATCTAGGAAATATAAAGCTACTTTTTCCTCTAAATCATATTCATTCTCAAATTGCTTTAAAGCAAACCGACTAATACTACAACGTGTACTGTGTTTGAAAATCACTATAGTTTTATCATTAGAATTTCTTTCTATTTCATCCAATTGAGAAAAATCCGTTAAAGGAATCCAATTCACATTTGAATTTACTTCGTTGTTATCACTACTAAATATTTTATCAAAAAAACTCATATTTTGTCAGATTTAACGACATTCTGACTGATTACCAACTTCTAAAACGCTTAAAATCAGTCATTTTGTCTTATTTTTTTCATTGGAACATAAATTGACTTATGCATAGCAAAGTTAGTAAAACAACTTAATAATAACTTGAAAGGAGAATTTTATATATGAACTTAAAAAACTTAACTATTAAATCGCAGGAAGCCTTACAACAAGCACAACAAATTGCACAAGGTTTCGGACATCAACAACTCGAAAACGAACACATTTTTAAAGGTATTTTAGAGGTTGATGAAAATGTTACGCCGTTTCTTTTGAAAAAACTAAACGTAAATGTTGACTTATTTAAACAAATTTTAGACAGCACTTTACAAAGTTTTCCAAAAGTTAGTGGTGGAGAGATTATGCTTTCCCGAGACGCTGGCTCTACTTTAACAGAAGCCAACATTATTGCTAAAAAAATGAACGACGAATATGTTTCTATCGAGCATTTAATTTTAGCAATTTTTAAATCGAAAAGCAAAGTTGCACAAATCTTAAAAGATCAAGGTGTAACGGAAAAAGGTTTAGAAGCTGCCATTGCTGAATTACGCAAAGGCGAACGTGTGACCTCAGCATCGGCCGAAGAAACATATAACGCATTAAATAAATATGCAAAAAACCTTTGTGAATTAGCTAGAAATGGAAAACTTGACCCCGTAATTGGTCGTGATGAAGAAATCCGTAGAGTTTTACAAAT
>JACXVH010000041.1 GCA_014763515.1 Flavobacteriaceae bacterium | reverse complement strand
TATTCAGGTTCAAAAACTTCTTCTATAACAACTACTTTGCCATCAACTGGAGCTAAAATATGATTGTCGCTATTATCAACATCTCTTTTAGGGTTTCTAAAAAACTGAAGGATTAAAATTAAAAATACTAATGCAAGAATAATTATTGCAATTCTTAACCATTCTATCGAAATATATTCGGTAGAGAAAATAACAGCTACTACAATTGCAAGTGTAACTAAAATGATTTTTGATCCTTCTTTATGAAACATAGTTTAAAATTAAATAAAACAAATATATAAAAGGTATTACAAATATAATACTATCTAATCGATCTAGAATACCGCCATGGCCAGGCATAATATTTCCACTGTCTTTAACGTTAGCAATTCGTTTAAATTTTGATTCAATTAAATCGCCAAGTGTACTAAAAATACTTACGATTATTGCAATTATTATCCAGTAAATAAATTGTTTGGTTTCAATGTAATAACTAGCTAAAAAATAACTCATAAGAATTGAAAATGCAATTCCACCTACAAAACCCTCTATCGTTTTTTTTGGAGAAATACTGGGTAATAATTTATGTTTACCAAAGTTTTTACCTACTAAATATGCAAAAGTATCATTAGTCCAAATTAATATAAAAATACTAATTAAAATCTTAGGATTATAACCATTTAAACCTAGTGGAATTTTGGTTAATAATATAAAAGGGAAAATGATGTAACCAAAGAGTAATGCATATCTATAGGGTTTTGAAATTTTTTGCCTTTTTTTAGAAAATAAAAACCCTATTAATAGAATTGAAATTGATGTTGTAAATCCTGTTAAAAAAGAGTCGATTATTAAATCAAATTTGGATTTACAGGTAAAAATATAAATAAACAACCCAGCTACTAATGAAAACCAAAGGTTGATTTTAACTAATTTTGAAAATTCATAAAGTGCAATTGCTAAAAAAATACCAAAAAGTATATTGAAACTATTTTTGGAATATAAAATACAACTTAGTAATAATACGATATAAACCGCACCAGAGATTGCTCTTTTAAGGGTTTCATTCATTCTATAAATCTTCTAATAAAAGCAAATATAAATTTTTATGACAACTTCCATAATGTAAAAAATCATCTTCTTTTGCTTCTTGAAAGTAAGTAATAGTAGTAATATTTGAAGGTCTATTATTGGTATACTTAAAATTAATACTTCTTAATCCATCACTTTTACTTGCTACTAATTGACTTGTGGTGGCAAAAATTACCATGTTTGTTGGTAATTCATCTGGTTTGTAATGCTTAAATTGATTAGAACTAAAAAGAATTGAACCATTATCTGCGATTAAGTTTTCGCAAGATGAAAGTAAAAATTTAGGATTTTTTACATTATTTCTTTCAATTTTATTTTCATCTAAAAGATAATTAAGTCTGCTATCATAACAATTAGCTTCAGATTCAAACCAGTCATTTTCTTCTAAAATATTGATAAAGTTTTCCGATACTTCTTCTAAATTTTCACAATAGAGAAACTTTCCGCCATTTTTTTTAAAATTGCGGGTAAACATTTCATCAATAGGAAGTTTTACATCTGGCGAATAAGGGCTTTTCTCTTCTTCATGTTTACCACTTTTTGAAGTGTCCTCTGAGCTTCCAAAAAATTTTCTAAAAAGACTCATTAATTTCTTTATCTTTTTTCTACTAGTAAAGTTCAAAGATAAAAAAATCTTAGTTCTTTTTGAATTTTGAACTAAGATTTTTATTTTAAACGTTTATAATATTTTTTTAATCTATTCTTTCTTCAGATTTTGTTACAATTTCTTCTGACTTATCAAAAGGTCTTTTCCCGAAAATAGTTTCTAAATCATCTTTGAAAATAACTTCTTTTTCTATTAAAATATCTGCAAGTTGAACTAGTTTTTCTTTGTTCTCTTCTAGTAGTTGAATTGCTCTTGTATACTGATTTTCAATCAAAGCTGAAATTTCCTTGTCAATAACTAAAGCAGTTTCTTCTGAATATGGTTTAGAGAAATTATACTCATTTTGACCCGATGAATCATAATAAGTTATATTACCTAATTTATCATTTAAACCGTAAATGGTTACCATTGCACGAGCTTGTTTTGTAACTTTTTCTAAATCGCTTAAAGCTCCTGTTGAAATTTTATCGAAAATTACTTTTTCAGCAGCACGTCCACCCATAGTAGCACACATTTCGTCTAACATTTGTTCTGGACGAACAATTAATCTTTCTTCGGGTAAATACCAAGCAGCTCCCAAACTTTGTCCGCGAGGAACAATGGTTACTTTTACAAGCGGAGCAGCATGCTCAAGCATCCAACTTACAGTGGCATGACCAGCTTCGTGAATTGCAATCGCTCTTTTTTCCTCTGGAGTTACAATTTTATTTTTCTTTTCTAATCCACCAATAATTCTATCAACAGCATCTAAGAAATCTTGTTTTTCAACTGCTTTTTTACCCTTTCTAGCAGCAATTAATGCCGCTTCATTACAAACATTTGCAATATCTGCCCCAGAAAAACCTGGTGTTTGTTTTGCTAAAAATTCAGTATCAAGTTCTTCAGCTTTTTTAATTGGTTTTAAATGAACTTCAAATATTTCTTTACGTTCTCTAATATCTGGTAAGTCAACATAAATTTGACGGTCAAATCTTCCTGGACGTAATAATGCTTTATCTAAAACATCGGCACGGTTTGTAGCAGCTAAAACAATTACATTTGAATTAGAACCAAAACCATCCATTTCGGTTAACAGCTGATTTAAAGTATTTTCTCTTTCATCATTTGCACCAGTAAAATTGTTTTTGCCACGGGCCCTACCTACAGCATCAATTTCGTCAATGAATATTATAGCAGGAGATTTTTCTTTGGCTTGTTTAAATAAATCACGAACACGTGAAGCACCAACACCTACAAACATTTCAACAAAATCTGAACCAGATAATGAAAAGAAAGGAACTTTTGCTTCACCTGCAACCGCTTTGGCTAATAATGTTTTTCCTGTTCCTGGAGGTCCAACTAATAGAGCACCTTTTGGAATTTTGCCACCAATTGAAGTATATTTTTCAGGATTTTTTAAGAATTCAACAATTTCTTGAATTTCTTCTTTTGCGCCTTCAAGCCCTGCAACATTTTCAAATGTTACTTTAATATCATTCTTTTCGTCAAATAGTTTAGCTTTAGATTTTCCAATGCTAAAAATTTGTCCGCCTCCGCCACCAGAATTGCCAGACATTCTTCTCATCATAAATAACCAAAAAGCACCTAGCAATAAGAAAGGTAATACGATAGAAAGTAATTCTCCCCACATGCTGTCAGGTTCTTTTTCATAGTCATTTAAAAGACCTTTAGTTCTAGCTTCTTCTAGGGTTTTTTGAAATAATTCTATGTTACCAATTTCGGTATAGTATTGAGGCCCTTTGATATTTGGTTTACCAAAAACGTCTTTGCTTACTTTTTCGTGCGTTTTAGATTCTAACGCTTTTTCTTTTAAGAAAATATTTGCTTTTGTGTTTGTAAAAGTAACTTTTGCAACTTGGTTAGAATCTAAATATTGATAAAATTTAGAAAGCGATGCGGGTCTTGGATTACTAAAATCAAGTCCGCCGCCACTAAAAATTGATATTAATAAAAACATCCCTATAAATAAGCCATAAAATAGCCAAGGAGATAGTTTAAATTTGGAGTTATTATTTTTGTTATTTGACATA
The DNA here is from genome assembly GCA_014763515.1 of Flavobacteriaceae bacterium. Lineage (GTDB taxonomy): Bacteria > Bacteroidota > Bacteroidia > Flavobacteriales > Flavobacteriaceae > Flavobacterium. The sequence goes on along the minus strand of JACXVH010000041.1, from coordinate 6,650 downwards.
TTTCTTAATAATTGGTGTTAATTGAGGTAATCTTTGCATCGCCCCATAAACTTTCAATGTTGTAAAATTCTCTAACGTGTTTTTGGAAAACATGAACTACAATGTTTACATAGTCCATAAGAACCCATTCTGCATTTTCAGTACCCTCAATATGCCAAGGTTTTTCATGTAATTCTTTTGAAACTGCTTTTTGAATGGAATTTGAAATTGCAACAACTTGAGTATTTGAGTTTCCGTTACAAATGATAAAGTAATCGCAAACTGTGTTTTCAATTTCTCTTAAATCAAGTATATCAATATCGGCACCTTTAACATCTTCTATTCCCTTAATGATATTTGCCAACAAATCGTCGTTACTAACTATTTTTTTTCTCATTTAAAGTTTTATATTTATGCAAAGTTATCATTTTTTGTTATTATTTTTGAACCTTAACATAAGATTAAAATTAATTTCTTCTCGATGAATATCATCAAACTCAATGCCATACCTTCTACAAATATTTTTTTAAAAGAATTGGCACAACAAAATTCTATTGAAAATTTTACTGTAGTTTCAGCCGAATATCAAACAAATGGAAAAGGTCAAAGAGGTAATATTTGGAATGTTGAAGAAGGTAAAAGTTTGACTTTTAGTGTGTTTGTTAATGATTTTGATATCGAAAAATATAATGTATTTGTTTTAAATTGTTTAGTTGCTGTTAGTATTGTTGAAGTGCTTAATGAGTATGACTTGTATCATCTAAAAATAAAATGGCCAAACGACATTTTGTCAGAGAGTAAGAAAATAGCTGGAATTTTAATTGAAAATTTATTTAAAAATTCTAAACAAATAGAAATAATTATTGGAATTGGACTTAATGTTAATCAAGAAAATTTTGATGATTTGCCAAAAGCAAGTTCTCTTTTTAAGTTACTAGGTAAAAAAATAGATAAAAACGAATTGTTTTTAAAATTAGTTCATCAATTGAAAAATAACTTTGATTTATTGTACTCAACTGGAGAAGAAACTTTTTGGGAAATTTACCATGAATATCTTTTTAGAAAAGATATTCCATCAGTTTTTACAGATAATTTAGAAAATCAATTTCAAGCAATAATTAAGCATGTTTCGCGAGATGGAAAATTGATTCTAGAATTAGAATCAGAAGAAATTAGAAGTTACGACATTAAAGAAATTAAATTACTTTACTAGTAAAAATCTTAAAACTTAGTAAAGGTTTGTTAAAAGAATGAAAAAGTTTTTCTATTTAAGTAACTTTGCAAGCATTTGAAAAAAATCAAACTATAATAATGGATAAAAAAATATCTTCCCTACTGTTTTCTACTAGATTAATGGCAGTTTTGTTTTTAGTTTTTGCTATTGCAATGGCTGCAGGAACTTTTATTGAAAGCGAATACAACACCGATACTGCTCGAATTTTAATTTATAATACATGGTGGTTCGAAACTATTATGGTGTTTTTTGTGATTAACTTTTTTGGTAACATAAAAAAATATCAGCTTCATAAAAAAGAGAAATGGTCAATTTTAGTTATTCATTTATCTTTTATTTTTATTATTACAGGAGCCTTTATTACTAGATATATAAGTTATGAAGGTGTAATGCCAATTCGTGAGGGCGAAGCTTCTAATACAATTTATTCTGATAAAACTTATATCACAGCTTTTGTAGATGGAGAATATAATGGTGAAATGAAACGTAAAACTTACGATAATCATTGGCAGTATTTTTCACCTATAACCAATAATAATTTTTCTATAAAAGGAGAATTTAATAACATTCCGTTTGAAATTCAATACGATAATTTTGTGATGAACGCTACTCAAACTTTTAAAGAAGACAAAAATGGCGATTTATATATCAAAATGGTAGAGTCGGGTGGAGGAAGTCGACATGATCATTTTTTAAAATCTGGAGAAGTTCAAAATATACACAATGTATTATTTGCTTTCAATAAGCAAACTCAAGGTGCAATAAATATTTCAACATACGAGGGTGCTTACTTTATTCAAACACCATTTGAAGGAGATTTTATGCGTATGGCAGATCAAATGAAAGGAAGTGTTGTAAAAGATTCTATTCAACCTTTAAATTTACGTTCACTTTATAATGTTGCAGGAACGCAGTTTGTTTTTCCAAATCCTGCTACAACTGGAGTTTTAGAAATGCAATCGAATGGCGATTTTAAAGATAAACAAACTGATGATGCATTAACAGTTAAAGTAATTGCCCAAGGTAAAGAAGAAAAACTAACATTAGTAGGCTCTAAAGGAAAACAAGGTGAACCACAAAGTGTAAAAGTTGGCGATTTAGAATTTACGTTATTTTTTGGAAGTAAAGTTTATGAATTACCTTTTTCTTTAAAATTAGAAGATTTTATTGCAGAGAAATATCCGGGTACTGAAAAAAGTTATTCTTCTTATAAGTCGATTCTTCAATTGACTAATAATGAAACAAAAGAAACTTTTCGCGATAGTGTTTTTATGAATAATATTTTAGATTATGATGGATATCGCTTTTTTCAAGCTGGTTTCGATCCAGATGAAAAAGGAACGATTTTATCGGTTAATCATGATTGGTGGGGAACCAACATCACTTATTTAGGATATTTTTTATTGTATTTAGGTTTAATGTGGATGTTGTTCGATAAGAATACGCGTTTTGGATATTTAAAAAAGAAAATCGATAAAATAGAAAGTAAGAAAGCAGCATTAAGTTTACTAATATTCTTTACTTCATTTTTAAGTTTTGCACAAGATCATGAACATGAAACAGTAAACGAACAAAAAGCATTAGAATTAATTAATAAATATAAGGTTTCACAAGATCACGCTGATAGATTTGGTAAAATGGTAATCCAAGATCAAGGTGGAAGAATGAAGCCTATTAATACTTTTTCTTCTGAATTATTACGTAAAGTTTCTAAAAGCGATACTTATGAAGGAATGGATTCTGATCAAGTTTTTCTTTCAATGACGCAATTTCCTCAATATTGGTACAACATGCCAATTATTTATTTAACAAGAGGAAACGATAGTATTCGTAAAGTAATTGGTGTTCCTTTAGATACAAAAAAAGCTCGTTTAATAGATTTCTTTGATGAAAAAGGAAATTATAAATTGTCGTCTTTTTTAGATGAGGCTTACAAAACAAACATGCCAAATAATTTTCAGAAAGATTATAAAGAAACAGACAAGAGAGTTAACCTATTATATAGTGCTTTAAGTGGACAAATTTTAAAAGTTTATCCTATTCCAAATGATCCCAATAATAAATGGTTATCATTCTTGGAGATTACAGAACCAACAGGAACTTCATTGGACACAATCAGAAGTTTAATGCCAATATATTTAGATGCGATTACAAAAGCTTCTCAAAACAATGATTATAATTTTGCCGATTCTCTTTTAGTTGGTTTGCATAAATATCAAGTTCGTTTTGGAGCGGAGGTAATGCCAAGTGAAGATAAGATTAATGCTGAAATTATATATAATAAATACGATGTGTTTAAGCGCTTGTTTTATTTGTATATGCTGGCTGGTGTTTTAATGTTGTTATTAGCTATTGTACAATTATTTTCTAAATCAAAACTTGTAGCTAAATCGGTAAATATATTTTACGGAATTCTAATTTTCTTTTTTGTTCTACATACATTAGGTTTAATTGCACGTTGGTATATTTCTGGCCATGCACCTTGGAGTGATGCTTATGAAAGTATGATTTACGTTGCTTGGGCAACTATGTTGTTTGGTGTTTTATTCGGAAGAAAATCGAAACTTACAGTTGCTTCAACTGCATTTGTAACTTCAATGATTTTAATGGTAGCACATTGGAACTGGATGGATCCTGCGATTGCAAATTTACAACCTGTATTAAATTCCTATTGGTTAATGATTCACGTTGCTGTAATTGTTGCGAGTTATGGTCCGTTTACTTTAGGTATGATTTTAGGAGTTGTTTCATTGTTGTTAATAATTTTCGTAAACGAAAACAATAAAAATAAATTAAAACTAGCAATAGATGAGTTAAGTTATATTAACGAAATGGCATTGACAGTTGGTTTAGTGATGTTAACAATTGGTAATTTCTTAGGTGGACAATGGGCCAATGAAAGTTGGGGACGTTACTGGGGTTGGGATCCAAAAGAAACTTGGGCTTTAATCAGTATTATGGTATATGCGTTTGTTATTCATGCGCGTTTAGTTCCAGGTTTAAGAGGGAGATGGGCTTTCAATGTAATGAGTGTTTTTGCATTTTATTCTATTTTAATGACCTATTTTGGAGTGAACTTCTATTTAGTAGGATTACATTCTTATGCAAGTGGAGATAAAGTAGTGACACCTACATTTGTTTATGTTTCAGTAGGTATAGCTGTTTTATTAAGTATACTTTCATACATAAAATACAAGAAATATTTCAAGAAATAAAAAAGAGCGGATTTTAATCCGCTCTTTTTTTTGTATGTAAGTTAGTTCGATTTTTATTTTTTAAAAGCTCTTTGCGTTCTCTATGTCGCATGTATGTATAATGATGTTGAATGGTATTAATAAAGCTTAAAATCATTCCAATCCCAACTACTATATATATAATTGTGAATATTTTTCCAGCATCTGTTTTTGGACTAAAATCGCCATAACCTATAGTTGTTAAGGTTACTACAGAAAAATAAAGAGAATCTACAACACTCCATCCTTCTAAGTAATGATAAGTCATGGTTCCTACCAAAATGATGATTACTGTTGTAATTAGTAAATCTCTATACTCATCGTCTTGTAAAAAAGAAATAATAGTTTTAAAGAAGAACATATGTAAGATTTATAGTTTTTTAAAGTTACAAATTTTAAAAATTGTTTAACGATGTAAAATTAATTATTTTGGTAACTTTGAGAAAAATAAAATCATGATTAAGAAAATTGCACAGTTGTTTATGTTTGGTTTAACTATAATTGGTTGCAAACAGCAGGAAAGTTTAAATAAACAATTAACGGCTCAAGATAATATGGAAAAACAATCAATTTATCAATTTACAGTTAATGATATTGAAGGAAATTCTTTTAGTTTTAAAGATTTAGCCGGGAAAAAAATAATGGTTGTAAATACAGCTTCAAAATGTGGTTTAACGCCACAGTATAAACAATTAGAAGAAGTTTATGAAAAATATAAAGATCAAAATTTTATAATTGTTGGTTTTCCAGCTAATAACTTTTTAAGTCAGGAGCCAGGAAACGATTCAGAAATTGCAACTTTTTGTGAACGCAATTATGGTGTAACTTTTCCTATGATGAGTAAAATTTCTGTAAAAGGTGATGATATGCATGAAGTTTATCAATTTTTAACTCAAAAATCTAAGAATGGTGTTGCCGATAGTGAAGTAGAATGGAATTTTCAAAAATATCTTTTAAACGAAAAAGGTGAACTTGAAATGATTATTTCTCCAAGAACATTACCAAATGACGAAAAAATAATTAATTGGATTGAAGGAAAATAAAATGTCAACACAAATTAGTCCAATTATTAGCGTAGCGGAACTTCAAAATCTTTTAGAATCGAAGGAAGAAGTTTTAATTTTTGATGTTTCAAATGGAAAAGAAGCAAAGGAAAATTATGAAAAGAAACATTTAAAAAACGCAATTTTTGTTGATATCAATACTCAGTTAGCCAACATCAAAGAAAATTTAGCGCAAGGCGGTCGTCATCCGCTTCCAGAAATAAAAGATTTTGCAAAAGTTTTAGGTCAATTAGGAATTTCGCCTGCAACTCATGTTGTAGTGTATGATGATAAAAATGGAGCTAATGCTGCAGCTCGTTTTTGGTGGATGTTAAAAGCAGTCAATCATAATAAAGTTCAAGTTTTAGATGGCGGTTTAGTAAATGCCGAAAAAAATAACTTCCCAATTGATAACGAGGTCGTAATTTCAAAATCTGTTGGCGATTATCCTGTTGAAAAATGGGTTTTGCCGCAAGTTACAATTGAAACAATTGATAAAGTAAAAGAACAAAAAGATTATAAAATTATTGATGTTCGTGAAGAAAGTAGGTTTAATGGAATTTCAGAACCTATAGATTTAATTGCTGGTCATATCCCAAACGCTATTAATATTCCGTTTACAAATAATTTAGATGCAAATGGATTATTTTTAGAGAAAGAAAAACTGCAACAGGTTTATAAAGATGTTCTAGATAATTTTAAATCGGAGAATATTATAGTGCATTGCGGTTCTGGAGTTACAGCATGTTATACAATTTTAGCGATGCATTATGCGGGTTATAATTTTCCAAATCTATATGTGGGTTCTTGGAGCGAATGGTCTAGAAATAATAAAGAAATGGTTTTAAAGCATTAATTGCATAAAAACCGAGTGAAGCCAACGATCAAATTTATAACCAGAATCTTTTATAAAACCCGCTTGCACAAATCCGAATTTTTCATGGAAAGCGATGCTTCCAGTATTTTCAGAATCAATAACACCTATCATGGTATGCAAATTCTGTTTTTTAGCAAGTATTATCAATTCTTCGAGTAAAAGTTTACCAATTCCTTTTCCTAAATGATTCGGATGTGCATAAACCGAATGTTCAACCGTAAATTTATAAGCTTCTCTAAACCTAAATTCGCTGTAATAACCAAAACCAATTACTTCATTATTTT